>JARRRJ010000055.1:0-19571 GCA_037380865.1 Sedimentisphaerales bacterium | reverse complement strand
GAGAGGCCAGACCATCGGAAAAGCACTGCTAAGCACAAAAATCGTCGATTTGAAAGGAAACATTCCGAATTTTGGTAAGATAATATTACTTCGCTATTTCCTTTTCGGACTGCTTGCACAAATCCCGTTTATTGGCGGCCTGTTTAATCTTGCAGATGCTTTATTTATTTTCGGACCAGAACGACGCTGCATGCATGATTATTTCGCCGGAACAGTAGTAATAAATGAATCAGCCGCAACCGCCTAACGACAATAACAAACACGGATTAACACAGGATCTACACAGATTTCTTGTCACGGCGTAGCCTACCTGTCAGGGCGCAGTAAAAATTCGAAGCCCGAAGCGAAGCCGGACGAACCACAAATTTTTTATTTTTATATCTGGGGACACCTTACTAATTTATTGGGGAAAATCCGGCTTCGCGAAAAAGCTTCCGGCGTCGCTGAGCTATGCAGTGACGGGGCAAATAAAGGGGTCAGGTACAATTTTCGGGAATTATATCGCTCTTTTCAATATAAAAATTGGACAAGGTTGGACAGGCTAACAGGATAGACACGAAAAAATGTCTCTGTAAATCCTGTAAATCCCGTCTAAAGAAAAGTTGAAGTTTCTGTTTTAAATGGATTCCTGCCCGTTCGTCTTCGCTCAGGGCAGGCCCTTCGCAGCGCCTATGGTGTCCTGCGGAGAATGACAAACAAAGTAAGAAAAAATCCGTGTAAATCAGCGTAAATCAGTGGTTAATTTTCTCTTTGTTCTCTTTGACAGGTTGTGAATTTATTTCTATCTAACCTGGCTCCATCTTACCTGCTGCTGGTTTACCGAGCGAATCTCGATGCCTCTGACGAGCCAGATGTTGTTTTGCTTTACAAAACTGATGTCCAGCTTCAACTGGAATTGCGGGATGCCGTAAGATTTGGAAATGCCGCTGTTTTCGTCTAATTTTACACGCATAAACAAGACGGCTTTTGCTTCATTTCCCGAAATCTCAATTTTCAGGTTTGTTCTTTTGGCTTTTTCCACGGCATTCGTGTGAAGCTCGTTTTGAATGTGTTCAATTAGTTGTTCCTTCGAGCGGTGAAGGGAATCGCGATAGTCCCTGGAAATGATGGATTGTGCCGTATTAAAGTCTCCTGCTTCGACTGCTTTTATGCCCGTGCCTATTGCTGCTTGAATTTTTTCGGGATCGGTCTTCACGAGGGCATCTGTTCCGAACGCGGCGGCTGTTATCAGCAAAGGTATGAAGAGCTGCCACCAGCGTCTCTTTTCCGGAACAAGGCTGCGATATGTCAGTATTGCGAATAAAACAATAATCGCGATGCCCAGCATCGTCCACGGCTGTTCGAAAAAATTAAACATGTCCAATCTCCGCAAAACTCTCTTTATATAGTAAATTCACCTAACTTTTGTTTCAGCTTCTCGGTATTGCGCTTGTGGGTCATATCGGGTGTAAGTGCCGTTACCGTTATGAATCCGTCCTCCAAAGACCGAATGTCGGAAGGAGACTCGTCGCTGAGATGCAATTTGCCTGTCAGTAAAAATTCGGTCTGGCCAAGCTCGTTTCTCTGACTGACAAAACTCTCGGCGAATCCGTTGCTCGATTGAGGCACCACCTTGATACCTTTCGGCTCGCCTTTCGACAAGAGCGGAATATTAATATTTACAACCTCTCCCTTTTTTATGGGCAGCAGGCTTTTGAGTATCCGGATAAAATATCGAGCCGCTCTTTCGAAGTCCATGGGTTCCTCGAAAGAAAGGCTCATCGCAACCGAAGGTATGCTCAAGAAAGCTCCTTCCATAGCAGCCGCGACTGTTCCCGAGTAATAAACGTTTATGCCTGCGTTGGCGCCGTTATTAATTCCTGATACGACCAGGTCGAGCGGCTCCCTGTGCAATTGCATTACCGCGAGCTTTACACAATCGGCAGGGGAGCCCTGCACGCTGTAGCCTGTGAACAAATCATTTATGTTTACCTTGTTGCAGAGTAACGGGCGCAGAAATGTAACACTGTGACTCGCGCCTGAGCGGCTGTCGGAAGGAGCTACTACTGTAACTTCGCCGATTGTGATAAGTTCTTTATAGATGGCTGCTAAACCCGGAGCGAAAATTCCATCGTCATTTGTCAGTAATATTTTCATGCTTAACCTGAATCAAATTAGTAAGAATCAAAACCAATATAAGACAAATTGTAATGATAACAGAATTTTGTGTCAATTGACAGAACCGAAGTGCCGGATATAATATTAGTTTATGGAAAAATATTCACCAGACAAAGAGTACCAGGTGATGACGCGGGACGAGGCTCGGGCGTTCGATGCCTGGGCGATAAATACAATCGGCGTTCCCGGAGTTGTGTTAATGGAAAACGCGGGGAGGAGCTGCGCCGAGCTGATTGAAGAGAAGCTGCAGAATGCCGCAATCGCGGAAGTGTGTATTTTCTGCGGCACGGGAAACAATGGCGGCGACGGATATGTAATCGCAAGGCATTTGCTGAACTCGGATTATAAGGTGAGAATAGCAATTTTCGGCAGCCTGGACAAGGTTAAAGGCGACGCAAAAACCAATCTTGATATTTTGCTGGCACTGAACCATCCCGTCGAGCAAATGGATCCTCATTCTCCCGACATTGCCGGCAAGGTTAAGGAATTTGCTTCGGATGCCGACGTGATTGTCGATGGCATTCTGGGCACGGGCTTGTCCGGGGAGTTAAGAGACGGATACAAGCAAATTATCGAGGCGATAAACGCTCTTAAATGTCCTGTGCTCGCAATCGATATTCCGTCAGGCCTGGACTGCGATACAGGCGAGCCTCTCGGTGCCGCTGTCAAAGCAGATTACACAGTCACTTTCGGTGCTCTCAAAAAGGGTTTTACATCATCAGAAGCTGCCCGATACACCGGGGAGATTTATATTGCTTCAATCGGCGTCAATCCTGTTTAAAAAGTACCAGCCTGTCCTATTTTGCTGGAATATCCTATAAGATTGATGAATTTCTCAAAGGTGAAAACAGGTATCCACAACGTCTGTGCTCTGTTGGCGATGTCATTATAGCGGTTGAGCTTGTCTACTGCTGATTGGTATCGCTGTAGCGCCATAGGATCGATCTCCTTCTCATCAAGAGAGGGTTTTTCACCAACCTTTGGCGGCTGTCCGAGAATTACGAAGTCGGTGTCGATTGAGATTTTGTCGGCTACTTTGCCTCCCCATCGCTCGATGGTGCCTTTTATTTTGGGTATCGCATCAAAATCGTAATTCCCGTCGTCATTAAGGTCGAACTCTCCTGCAATGACAAACTCGTTAGACTTTTGCTTGTCCCAAATCAGGTTGGCAGCCAGGTCATCCTTCATTATGGGCCTGTTTAATTCCGACCTGGTTATCCGGGCTGCTGAATACGTGTCTGAGATATCGAAGATTTCAATCTCTGCTTTGTCCTGACCTTCCTGTCCTATATAAGCGCCACGGTCGTAAACTGCAATCGTTGCTGCCCAGGTTAATGTACGCGATTTTCGCGTTGTTATCTATCGACAATATTCGTCCATCCGGCGAATACGCCATAGAATCGCGGTTTGGCTCCCCGAAAGTTGCAAGCTGTTTTTTGGCGTCTGCAAGCATGCCTTGCGCTTCAGACAACTTTGCCTGGCTTTCCAGAAGTTCGTCGTTTAACGTCCTGGAGTTGGTCTTTTCACGCTCAACCTGGTCTCTCAGTGACTGGACCTGTTCGTCGGTTGTTTTGCGCAATAGCTGAGATAGCTCCGCGTAGTCCTGTGCGACGTCGTTATAATCGCGCCTGAGCTCTTCTTTCTGAGTCAGCAGCGTCTGGTATGCTTCGAGATTGGCCTGCTGTGTTTTCTGGAACTCAGTAAGTTTATCGTTAAGAGTTTTTTGAAGCATGTCTCTCGAATCTACAGTACTTTGAAGTTTCTGGGTCACTGCGTCAACAACCTGAACAAGGCCTGTCCGATTTGGATCCATCTCGCCCATGGAGGGTTCCAGAAGCTTGAGCATATCTGTGGCCTGAGTCCTCGCGTTTGCGGCCTCGTTCTTTGCGTTATTGATTTTCACTTCCGCAGAAGTCGACTGGGGTATCCCGCCGACTATCAGCGATACTGCATTGTCAAAACGCTCGAGCATCGTACCAAGATAAGTCGAACCGGGATTCATGGCTCCTACCAGGGAAGCAGGCTCGCTCTGTTCCTGCTCAGAAGCAAATACATTGAACTTGCTTTGAAGGTCTTCACCTGTGATGCGGTACTCTTCTGCTTTTACGTAGTAAAATACTGCCACAGTTGTTGCTACGATAAAAAGACCTACGAAAATTATGAGAGTGTAGAGCATAGCATTGCTCTGCTTTCTCCTGTGTGCCGGCATAATATAAACTCCTCACAAATATTCAAATCACCCTAACACTCAATGAGATTATTCAGATACTATATTATCTCCTGAAAGGCTTTGAAAGTCAACAAAAAAGCATTGAGAATTGGGGTTTTTGCTGTAGAAAAGTCATAGAATTGCTTAAAATACACGCGCAAATACCCTCTTCCTCAGCATAACTCACTTCGAATATCGTTCGAGTAGTGCCGGAATCTCCTCTGTTTTTGTTATGACATGATGCGCAGCGAAGCTGCTCTTTGGACCGCCTGATGTATGAATATGCGCGTCGCGTATCAGCTGAATTGTCAGAAAGCCCAGGTTATTCGGTGCGATGAAGTCCTTTTTTTCGTTATCAGCGATATAAACCGCATTTTCCGGCTGAATTTTCAGGATTTCCAGTATTTTTTCGAAACCTGCGGGAGAAGGCTTCCAGAATTCTCTTCCAAGCTCCTCGGTATAAACGATTTCCGTAAAGAATCGCTCGATTTTCAAAGCCTTTACCTTCAACTTCTGGGCGGGTAAAAAACCGTCGGTTAGAAGAGCCAGAGTGTATTTTCGCTTAAGCTTCTTCAGAACAGTCATCGTATCCCGGGGAAGCGATATTTTGGGCTCGTGCTCTCGATAGGCCCTTACCAGCTCTTCGATTAACTCGTCATTGTAGTTAATTCCGAGCATCTCAAGTGCTCCGTTGAAGGTTTTGGTCTGGTTTCCTGTGCAGAATTGCTCCCAAAAAGTGCTGAAAATGTGTTCCGCAGACATGTCTTCAAACGTTTCTGCTAAAAAGCAAGCGGAAGCCAAAAAACCGCTCCGGCAGTAGTCAACCTCGTCATAAAGCGTATCGTCCAGGTCGAAAACCACTGTGTTTATAGTTCCGTTGAATCGCTCTGCCAAGTCTCGTTCTGAGTCAACTTCGGGTTGTAACGCCTGATTGTATTGCACCACTAAACTTTTTCAGACGCAGCACGTGGGAGTCAAAATGAAGACTTAAAGTGCAGCTCACCGCAGACTCTCTCAGAGTGGCACTCGCGAATTACATAATAGGCAGTTTCCTTATTGAGGAATAATCTGGAAAAATTACAATTCCGAGAGTAAAGTATGAAAATTCACAGCTGATTAATTCGCAGTGAAGAAAAAATTCTTAAGATGATCTGTTTTTATGGCGCGCAACCAAGGAAATAAACGCAGCTATCTGGTTACAGGCTCAGCCCACAGGATTGGGCGAGCGCTTGTACTGGAGCTGTCAAAATACGCCGAAGCCTTGATTATTCATTACAACAACTCCAAAGATGATGCAGAGGCTCTCGCAGAGGAAGTTGAGAAAACCGGCGCAAGAGCTTTCATCATCGCGGCGGACCTGTCGTCAGCGTCAGGAGCAGGGGAGTTGATGAGCCGGGTGTGGAAGACAGCCTGTCCAGTCGATGTTTTGATTAATAACGCATCGATTTTCGAAGTCGGACATCTGACAGACACAACGATAGAGGATTTTCAGCGAAATATGATGATAAATGCTTTTGCACCGCTACTGCTTTCCCGCTCATTTGCCGCACTTAACGCACAGAGAGAGACGACGTTGAGACCCGTCATTATCAACATGCTTGACGCACGCGCGACCGATTATGACCGCGAACACGCGGCGTATCATCTGGCCAAGAGGACGCTTCTCTGGCTTACGAAGACTACGGCTTTGGAATTTGCGCCTGGTGTACGAGTCAACGGAATCGCACCGGGACTGATTCTTCCTCCGGCAGGCAAGGATAAGTCATACCTGGAAAAGCTCAAAAACACAAATCCGCTCAACAGTATCGGGACGACAGAACAAATCGCACAGGCCGCGAGATTCCTGATAGACAACGAATTTATTACCGGGCAGGTTATTTATGTCGACGGCGGCAGACATCTGAGAGGAATCGTTTAACCGGGGACATAATTATGCCCGAAGAACCAATCGAAAATATGGATAGGATACTTCTGACCGACCTTCGATGCGAATGCATCATAGGCTGCAACAGCTGGGAACGCACGAAAAAACAGGAGGTCATAATCAACATTACTCTTTACGCAGACTTGAGCAGGCCGTCACTGAGCGATGACATAAACGATACGATAGACTACAAGGACATGAAGAAACAGGTCGTTGATATGGTGGAAAAATCGAGCTTCAAACTTATCGAAGCGCTCGCCGGCGCGATTATACGGATTTGTCTGTCTCACAAGTCAGTGAACGCCGCGATGGTCCGTGTGAACAAACCTGGCGCCCTGCGATATTCCAGGACAGTTGGAGTGGAGATTTTCAGGACGAAACAGGATGTTACCCAAGCCGAGTGAGACTTCAAATATCGATAGCGAGGCATTCATCGCAGTAGGCTCGAATATCGAGCCGCACCAGAATGTTTCGCAGGCCCTGAGGATCCTCTCAAAATATGTCACTATCTGCTCGATTTCAAATTTCTACCGCAGCCAGGCAACAGAAAGAGCCGAGCAGAATGATTTTATAAACGGTGTTGTCAAAATATTGACGACACATCAGCCGCGAGAATTAAAATTTGATGTTTTACGGGAAATTGAGTCTCAGTTGGGAAGAATTCGCACCGATGATAAACATGCCGCGCGGACTATCGACCTTGATTTGATTCTATATGACGACGTGACTACGAACGAAGCTGACCTTATTCTTCCTGATCCATCGATAAACATTTATCCTTTTGTCGCTGTGCCGCTCCTGGAGTTACTCCCGGATCTGATTCTGCCGGGCACGCGAGTGCGGCTTGACACTGTCAGAGCTGCACTGGAAACTAATACGCTCCATCCCCAGGATAAACTTACGGACCAGCTCAGGTCACAGTTTCTTAATAAATAGGTACGATTCTCAAATAAGTTCAGATACGCTAAGCCGGCGGCACATTCGCAAAATGCCGAGTCCGATTCTCAGACTGTCACATCGCGCATTAGAAGGCTCGTCTTGGCAGCCATGATAAAATCATTGCGCGAGAGCCCGTGAATTTTGTGCGTCGTAAGGATAAGCACTACCTTGTTATATGCGATGTGAATATCCGGATGATGGTCCTCGGCATTCGCAATTTCAGCTACGCGATTGACAAAGTCCATTGCTTCTGAGAAATCACGAAACCGGAAAGAATGTTCGATGGTATTGTCCTTGAGTTCCCAGTCCGGGATTTCTTTGATAAGCTCGTGTACCTCGCTGGTATCGAGCGGCTTTTCAGATGGCCCGGGATGGTGACATTTTTCTTCGAATAAAGACATAACTGTATCCTTCCTTAGGTTTCGCGCCGAAGTTTGGCAAGGCTGATTTGTTTATTGCTTCTTATCCATTCACGAGCTTCGTTGACCTTGTTCCAGACGTTGCACATCATTGCACCGCGAACTTGCGAATCCTGTATGTAGTAAAGAATGCCTTTTTCATTTTCTTTTTCCCAGTCGCCATAGGTTTGAAGCTGCGAGCTGACCAGGCCGACCGCTTCGTAGCCGAAGTCAAAAAGGTCTGAGAAAAAGTAAGGCATATAATTATATGGAGTATGAGCTCCGGCCATATTCATACCGGCTGTTTTGCCCTGGTTAATAGCATTGTCCCAGTGCTCAACCCGAGTGTCTATTCCAAGAACCTGGTACGGAAAGCACGCGTTGTCTCCGGCTGCGTAAATATCCTTGTTACTCGTTTCAAGAAATTCGTTGACTACTATTCCGTTCCCCACTTCCAGACTCGCAGACTCTGCAAGTTCCGTTGACGGTTCAATTCCGATACCGACAATGACAACATCAGAGTTGATTACCCTGTTGCTCTTCGTCGTGGCGGACAGGAAGTGATCGCGTTTTGTAATCGAGACAGCACTATCCTGGGACAGGATTTTTACGCCGCGGCGAACGTAGTCCTGCTGAATCGCCGTGCCGACCGACCTGGGAAAAACTCTGTCAACAAGGTAAGGACCATCCATCAGTATCGTGACATGGACTTTATTGACGTTAAGAGCCGCCGCGATTTCCGAGCCTATAAATCCGCCGCCGATTACCAGAGCATTTGTTCCCTCGCTTACATGCGATTTGAGACGCAGGTAGTCATCAAGATAGCGATAGTAATATATTTCTTTGCGATCACTGCCTTCGATGTTCAGTCTCCTGGGAGTTCCTCCTGTAGCGAGCAAAAGCTTCTCATAATGATAAGTTTCTTCGCCTTCGCATGTAACAGTCTTGTTAGCCGCGTCGATACTTACCGCCTGCGTTTCAAGCAGAACCTTGGTGCCGTTTTCTACGAAGTATTGCCTGTCTCGGATAAAAATATCTTCGACCTTCTTTTTTCCGAACCAGAGCTTCTTTGTGAGCGGCGGACGATCATAAGGTAAATAGCTCTCCATGCTTATAAGAAGCACAGAACCCGCCGAGTCCTGCGAGCGTATCCCGTCGATGGCATAACACCCGGCCAATCCTCCACCTACAATTACGTATTTGAAATTGTTTTCTGCCATAAGTGGTCTCCCTTCAAAAAAGAAAGTGCCTGAAGTGAGCTAAAGTTAAAATTGACTAAAGTTATATCAATACGACGTTCTGCATTGCAGAACTCAGTACGAATTTAATTCACTTTAATCTACTTTTTAGTTTTTTGCCTGTATGTGCATTTGTTCGAAAGCTTGCTGCAGCCGGAACAAATCCCGTTCTTAATATCTCAGCCGCATTTAATGCATGACGTACATCCACACGTCTGGCATATTTTTCAGCCCTTTCAACACATTTTACCCAAATTCATTCAACATTAACATCAAACGTACTCCCTTCTACCAGGTGCTTCAATAGGGAAAAAACTCGTTTTTGATCAATATCGCAAGTTCGTCGTAGGAGTAAGAAAGCTATCGCAAAGATAATCATCAAAACTTAGTTTTTTCGATAAGAAAATTAGGCATTTTCCTAATTGCAGAAATGCGAACCAAGCTTGACTAATATGTCCTTGTGGTTCCTGCAATTTGCGAAAGTCTGCGCAAATCAGTGGTTGACTTTCCCTGGGTCCTCCTTGGTGAGCTTGTTGCTTGAGAAGGGTAGTTTTATAGCTGGATTTTTGAGAACAGGTAGCTTCCTATTATGAGAATTAAAGCTGTGACGGAACCAAGGACTGCCAGGTCAGTTGCGATACTGAAATGGTGGACGTTTATTAGGGTTAGTCTTATGCCGTCGATGCCGTAGGACAAAGGATTTAAGGCGGTGACAACCCGGAACGCTTTGGGCAGACCCGGGAGGGGAAAGATAGCTCCGGAAAGGAAAAAGAGCGGCATGATCAGGAAATTGATGATCAGCTGGAAGCCGTGAAAGTCCTCCATTAAGGAAGCTATTGCAGTCCCGAGCGCCGTGAAAAGCAATGCAATCAGGAAGATGAATATTAGAGAAAACGGCATAAGTACGCTTACGTATGGTTTAAAGCCGATAAATAGCGAGATGCCCAGAATTATTAGTCCCTGGCATGCGGCGATTGTGGCGCCTCCCAGCGTTCTTCCGAGCATGATATTGATGCGTGACGTCGGAGCTACGAGTGTTTCCTTGAGAAAGCCGAACTGGCGGTCCCAGATGATTTCAATGCCCGAGAAGGTCCCTGTGAAAATGATTCCCATTGCGATTATGCCCGGAGCGAGAAAGTTGATATAGTTGCCTTCTCCAGCCTGCTTGTATATTCGTCCCATTCCAAAACCGAGTGCGACGAGAAACAGCAAAGGCTGTCCCAGGGAGCCCACGATTCTTGCCTTCGAGCGCGAATAGCGTTTTAACTGTCTCAGCCACAAAATATAAATCGTTGTCATCCTCTTTTTCTTCTCCACATGCGCCTGCCCAATCTCATTCTGTCAAGTGCGTCGGCGGATTCCTTGCGAATTGTTGTCCCCGTGAGTTTAAGGAATGCTTCCTCGAGTGTCGAAGTGCCGGTGTCATATTTTAACTTGCCTGCCGTACCCTGCGCGATAATTTTGCCATGGTCGATGACCGCTATCGTTCGCGCGATTTTTTCCGCTTCTTCCATGTAATGCGTAGTCAGAAAGACTGTCATCTTTTCCTGCTCGTTGAGCTGTATAATATGACTCCAGATATGATTTCTCGTCTGTGGGTCGAGGCCTAAAGTAGGCTCGTCCAGAAACAGAATTTTTGGGTGATGAATCAGTCCCCGCGCGACTTCGAGCCTTCTGCTCATCCCACCTGAGAAAGTTTTCACAAGGTCTTTTCGCCTGTCCCAAAGCTCGACAAATTTCAGCAGTTCCTCGATTCTCTGCCTGCGGATTTCCTTCGGAACGCGATACAAAGCGCCGTGAAATTCCATATTCTCGTAAGCAGTAAGTTCGTCATCCAGGCTCGGGTCCTGAAAGACTATACCGAAACTCTGCCGGATTCTATTCTGATGCGTAGACGGATCATTCCCGTCTATAAGGATTTTTCCGTGCGTAGGATTAAGCAGAGTTGTGAGCATTTTTATTGTCGTTGTCTTGCCTGCGCCGTTCGGCCCTAAAAACGCGAAAATATCACCTCGCCTGATAGAGAAGGAAATGTTATCAACAGCAGTAATTTCGCCGAACTTCTTCGTCAGACCCGTTACTTCAATTATATTCGAATTTTCAGTGGAAACATCATCCATAAAAATTTACCTTTTCTGTCATTCCTGTGAAAGCACAAATCCATTGTTGTGATCCTCAGGTGGATACCCGCCTGCGCGGGTATGACAGTGAGAGTATTTCAAAAACTGCAAAACGACTCTTTTACTATTTTTCACGATGAAATACAAGTAAATAGTCTGTGTTTATCATTTTTATCCAAACTATCGAGTAAGGGTTGCTTAAACTGTATTACAGGTTAAAATGGCGGGATGACGAGTGGATGTGAAACAAATTTGGTGAAACTTTAGAATTTAAGCAATTATGGCAGTTCAGTTTATTCTTGGCAGAAGCGGCACAGGCAAGACGAGCTATTGCATCGATGCAATTGCCGAAGAGTTGCTGAGCAGCCGTGAAGAGCCGCTGATTCTGCTTGTACCCGAGCAGGCGACGTATCAGGCTGAGCGATCCATTCTTTCGGATAAGGGAATCCAGGGTTATAACAGGCTGAATGTGCTTTCGTTCGACAGGCTCGAGTTCTTACTGCTGGAAAAAAATATCGCGAGGGAATCCGTCTCGCGAATCGGCAGGCAAATGATAATACACAGGATTCTTCGCGAAAACGCAAATAAATTGCAAATCTTCAAATCATCCGCGTACCAGCCGGGCATGTCCCGCCAGATGGCGCAGACTATCGAAGAGATGCACCAGTACGCAGGAACTCCAGGTGACATCGATTCTTTAATTGGCGAATTGCAGAAAAAACAGGAAAACAGCTCGACTTTTTTGAAGTTCAGCGATATTAGGCTGATACTCGGAGAGTATCTCAAGTTTATCGAAAATGATTTCTACGATCCGGAGGCGCACCTGGCATCCGTTTGCAGAGCGATTGGAAACTCCGATCTAACAAAAGGCGCTAGGCTTTGGGTTGATGGTTTTGCAGGCTTTACAGGGAAGGAGCTTGCAATCCTCGCGGAATTACTGAAGGCCGCTGCGGATTCTAAAATTGCATTGTGTCTCGACCCGGTTCGTATTGATTTCGCAAATATTGAAAAAACTTGCTTAAACAGAGCAGACTTATTCGTTCCCACTCAGCAGACTTTTGTTGAGCTTACTGAAATAATCAGGAAAGTAAGACTTCCTTTGCTCGAGCCGGTTATTCTTAAAAAAACTCGCAGGTTCGTTTCTCCAGAGCTTGCTCATGTCGAAAGAAATATATTTGAAAGCAGACGTCCCAAACTGAAATCTGCCGGCAGCATTCGCACGATATCTGCGCCCGGTGAGCGTGCGGAAGTACAGTTCGCCGCGCGACAGATAGTTCAGCTTGTCAGGGAAAAAGGTTATCGATACCGTGACATTGCAGTTATAGCTTCGGACATCGAAAGTTATCATCATTACATCAGGGCGTATTTTGACGATTACAAAATCCCGTTTTTTATCGACAAGCGAAAACCTTTGAGCCGCCATCCTGTGGTTGAGTTGATGTGCTCTGCATTGAAAATCATAACAGAAGGCTTCTCGCATAACGATATTTTTGCCTATCTGAAAGCCGACCTTGTTCCTGTATCCAGATACGACATTGATATTCTGGAAAATTACTGCATCGCTTTCGGCATATCGAATAATGACTGGCTCGATGAAAAGCCCTGGCAATTTGCGGGCAAAGAAAACGACGATTTTGACGAAAACCTGATAAATCAAATCAGGACAAAAGCTGTTTCTGCGCTTCTTGAGTTAAAGCAAAGTCTTAGCGGCGAAGAAATCACGGCACAACAGTTTGCAGAATCGGTTTTTTCTTTTCTCGATAAGCTTAAAGTAAAGGATACGATCAGTACGTGGATAACGAGGGCGCAGGAGCAGAATGATTTCGAGACCATCGATGAGCATCAGCAGTTTTATAATAAATTGATTGATGTGTTCGACGAGCTTGTCGAAATATTTGCCGGCCAGGCAATGTCACCAGCCGATTTCTATTCGATTATTAACTCCGCGTTCTCACAGTTGACACTGGCTTTCATTCCTCCCACGCTCGACCAGGTTCTCGTAGGTTCGGTAGAGCGAAGCAGGCATCCGGATTTGAAAGCCGTGTTTCTAATCGGAGCCACACAACAAAAGTTCCCCATCCCGATAACCCGGGGGAGTATACTAAGTAATGACGACCGAAATATCGCCCAATCCCTGGATTTTTCGTTAGCGGCTTCCGTAGACAGAACGCTTTGTGAGCGGCAGTACCTGGCTTATATTGCTTTTACACGCCCGTCAGAAATTCTTTATGTCACTTATCCGTCGATCGACGAAAAAGGCAGCAGCGTGCCGCGATCGCAATTCATCGGAGATCTCGAGTCATTATTCGAAAATCTCCGTGAAGAATCAATCGCATCCGGGCAAATCGATATGGATAACGTGTTCAGCGAAAATGAACTTGCTGATTTACTGTGCGAAAGATTTGGCAAAGACATCTTTTCCACAGACCCGAAAATCCTCAGGACTGCATCTTGGCGATTTGGGACAGAAAATTATTTCTTCAATTGTGTATAAGAATAGTGCTGTCCTGGAAGAAAAGACTGTAGATGATATGTTTGACAATACTCTAAAAGGTTCAGCGACGAGGCTTGGCACGTTCGCTGGCTGTCCCTATCGCTATTTTGCGCGGTATGTTCTCGATTTGAAAAAACGCAGGGAATTCAGCCTTGAGCCCCTCGACCTTGGAAACTTTTATCACGGCGTGCTGGATGCTCTCGTTAAGAGAATAAATGCAGAACATATAGACTTTGCAGGGGCTGGTAACGAATCGCTGCTAAAAATACTTAACGAGGAAATCGAAAAATTCATCAAGGCAAATTCATTTCTGTCTCACTTTATGAACAGACGCGCGTATAACGAATTTATTATCAATTCCGCGTGCGAGGTGCTTCAGGATTTCGTTCCGGCAATGGCTGAAATGATTCGCGCAGGAAGTTTCAGGCCCTGTGTTTCGGAAATTGCTTTTGGAAATATCAAAGATAATCCTGAAACTCTTGGTAATTTTGAGCTTGAGCTTCCAGGTAATCGCTCAATTTCTTTATCAGGAAAAATTGACAGGCTTGACACTGCGGAAATAGAAAACGTGAAAAAGGTGATTATCTTCGATTATAAGCGGCGTGACACATCCTTTAACTGGGCAAAATTGTATCATGGACTGAATTTGCAGTTGCCAATCTATATGTTAGCGGCAAGGGGAGTGGCTAATTCGAAATATGAGAATATCATCGGAGCGTTTCTGCTGCCCGTTGAAGCCAAGACTGAAAAGACAACATTCAAAGAGCTTGAAAATAAGAAAGATGCTTTCGACTATAAAGCCAGAGGTATTTTTGACGGAAGCTACTTTAAGCACTTGGACAAGAATATTAATTCAGGCTGGAGTAAATTCTACAATTTTGGTGTCACTAAAGGTGATGAGCAATATGGATATTATACCAGCAGCGGCTCGCTGAAGCCGGATGATTTCAACAGGATTTTAGAATTAGCACGGGATAAAATTATTTCTCTCGCAAAGGAAATACTCTCAGGCAAAATTACTGTAAATCCCTACAGGCTTGGACAGGAATCACCCTGCGAATATTGTGATTATCTTTCTGTTTGCAGATTCGACTGGCAGATAAATGAGTACAATTCCCTTGAGTCCCTCGGTAAAATAAAAGTGCTCGAGAAAAACGGGAGAGGAAATGGCTGAGAAGAAAATAGAATGGACTGACCAGCAGAAAGAGGCCATCACAGCTAAAGGCAGTGACATCCTGGTTACAGCTTCAGCAGGCACAGGAAAGACAGCGATGCTTTCGGGCAAGTGCGTGCATGTGGTTTCTGAAAAGACCGATGTGCGAAATATGCTCGTTCTCACTTTCACGGATGCAGCTGCAGAGCAGATGAGAAGCAGAATCGCTGACATGCTGAAAGAAGAATATTTACTCAGGCATGACAATAATCTTCGTTTTCAGCTTATCCTGCTTCAGGGTTCGGATATCAGCACGATACATTCTTTCTGCAAAAGAATTATCACCGAACATTTCTATGAGCTTTCTCTCGATCCGACTTTCAGAGTTATAGATGGTGACGAGCAGAAACTTCTCAAGGCAGAAGTTCTCGAAAATACGATAGACTGGGCATGGCAGCAGGATGAATTATGTCACGACCTCAGGAAACTCCTTTATAGGCGTGACCTTCGCAAAAACGACGGTTTTCTCTCGAAGGTACTTGCTTTGAGCGAATATCTTGACGGAATTATTTCGAGAAAAAGCTGGTATGAAAGAGCTTCGCAATTATCCAAAATGGCAAATATTGCAAACTCTGAACCAGGCGATAAACAAAAAAGAATAGTTGCAGAAAAAATCAAAAACATGCTCGCGCAGCTTCGCTGGGCATTGGATTTGGCTGTGAATCAAAATGCAGATGCAGTATGGGTGGAAAAATTCAGACACACTCACATCGAACCGGTAAAAGATTGCATCGCGATGCTGAAAGGCGATGAGTGGAATGAATGCGCAGAGGCAATTCGAAATTATCAAAAGCCAACAACATATAAGCCGAAAGGTTTGTCTGAAAATATTGCCGCGCTTATTCAGAATACAGCAAGAGAAGCAGTCGTAGATTTTCAAAAACTCTCAGAGTTTGCGATTATTAACCCTGATTATCTCGACAAGGTTGGAAATATTGTGGGCTCTCAAACTTATGTGCTTGTTGAGCTTATCAGAAAATTCGACCTGTTTTACAGTGAAGCGAAAAGCAGAATTAATTGCCTTGATTTTGCTGACCTCGAACATTACGCACTGAGACTTTTGACTGAGGAAAATTCGTCTGAAGATGACCCGATGCCTTCCGAGACTGCGCTTGCACTTCAGGAGAGATACAAGTACATTTTCGTCGATGAGTATCAGGACATTAACGCAGTTCAGCAGAGAATATTGAAGATGCTCAGCCCGGGAAGAAACATTTTGCAGGTTGGCGATGTAAAGCAGAGTATTTACGCTTTTCGTGGTGCTGAGCCGGGAATTTTTATCGAACAATTGGAGCGTGCTTCGCGCGAAATCAAAAATTCTCAGAATGGATTTCGCGTTGACTTAAACATGAATTTCCGTTCGTCCAAGCAAATTCTCGATTTTGTAAATAAGATTTTCTCTCGCATAATGACGGAATCGCTGGCTGGATTGAATTATGACGCGACTCAGCATTTGAGAGCGGCAGTACAAGAGGAAGATAGTAAAACGAAAGAAAAGATCGTGGAACTCCACATACTTGACGAAAAAGACAGCGATCAGAATTCTGATGATAATCACCATGAAATATCCGGTGACGATAACAATTCAGACCAAATCAGCTCACGCCAGCGTCAGGCGGCGCTGATTGCCCAGCGCATCAGAAAAATGGTGGGAGCTGATACAGGAAAAGCGGAATTTCAGATTTTTGACAAGGAGCTGGATTCTTATCGCGATGTACAATACCGTGACATAGTTGTATTGATGCGCTCGCTCGCTAAGAAGGCAAACGACTACGTGGAAGTTCTCAGGCTCGCGGGCATTCCCGTAAGCTGCCAGGCTACCGCTGGTTATTTTCAGGCAACGGAAATAAGCGATTGCCTGTGCCTTCTGAAAGTTCTCGATAATCCACAGCGTGACATCGAGCTTGCGGCTGTTTTGAGAAGCCCGTTCTTCATGCTTAGTGACACCGAGCTCGCAAAAATAAAAATCCACAGCAAATCGGAAAAGGATGGTAATTTCTACAATTGCTTTTTGAAATATCGTGACACGGGAGAAGACAAAATTCTCTCGGAAAAACTGCGAAATATTCTTTCTCAGATCGAGCAATGGCGAACAATTGCCCGTCTAGGCAGCCTGGCGGATTTAATCTGGCAAATATATCGCCAGACCAAATACTTGTCATTTGTCACTGCCTTGCCCAACGGACAATCGCGCCGAGCAAACCTCCTGAAATTCCACGACAGGGCGATACAATTCGAGGGATTTGTCGGAAACGCAGGCGTGCCTTCATTGACGAGATTTGTCGAGTTTTTCGAAAAGCTCCAGGAAACGGGACAGGATTGGGCGCCAGCGGAACCTCAAAACGCGGCAGGAAACGCAGTTCGCATCGTAAGCGTTCACAAAAGCAAAGGGCTCGAATTCCCCGTCGTGTTTCTCGCTGAGCTGGAAAGTCAATTCAATAGAAAAGACGTTCAGGCGGATTGCCTGATTAATTCCGAAGATACTCTGGGCCTTCAGATTGTAGATACTCAATCGAACAGGAAGCTGAACTCGCTCGCACACGAAATTATCGCAGAGCAGAAACTATCGACTTTACTTGCGGAAGAAATGCGAATACTCTACGTTGCAACAACGCGCGCAAGGGAAAGGCTCATTTTAACTGCGTCGCAAAAGATGCTCGATTGCGGCCGGACTATTTCCAAAGGCTTATATTTTGGCGAAGGAGCGATAGCAGACTGGCAGCTACGCCAGTGTAAAAGGCCCCTCGAATGGATACTACTTGGCCTTTCGGACCAGAAGATTTTGCACGAAACTTTTGAGACAGGCCTCGCGGAAAAGGCAATCAATGATGATTTGTTCAGCTTTAAGCTTCACAACAGGAATGAATTGCAGAATTTGTCGGAATTCATCTTACGTAAAAAAGAAGATAAATATAAGAAGAAATCTTATGCTTTCGGAAAGTCACCTCACAGGCATGAATCGAAATTGCTCACGCAAATCAAGAACTCGTTAAACTGGAAATATCAATATGGCGATTCTCATCTGGTTCCCGCGAAAACTTCCGTGACAGAATTGACCCACCGCAATGACGAATATGCGAAATTCGACTATTCCAATGTTCTGAGCAGGCAGCCCGCGATTATGAAAGAGCAGGAAGCGGAAACTGTTCCCGAATCCAGACTTATAGGAACAGCCGCTCATCTTGTTATATCGCAAATCGATTTGTCAAGACCAATCGATGCGCAAGCCGTGGAGCAAATAAAAGAAAAGCTTGTTGCCGACAATTGTCTTATGCAAGCAATTGCAAATCATATCAACGCAGAAACCATCGCAGGCTTCTTTGATACAGAATTAGGAAGGGCGGCACTCGATAACAAAAACAAAGTTTTCCGCGAATGGCCATTCACTTTCACTGAGCGAATTACGAGTCACGAGTCACGAGACACGAGCGACGACTTTATCATCGTTCAGGGCATAATCGATATGCTGATTCACACACCTGAAGGATTAGTTGTAATCGACTTCAAAACCGACAGGGTGACATCGCAGCACGTTAGCGCACGGGCGGAGCTTTACAAGGGACAGTTAGACCTTTACGGCAGGGCGGCTCAGGCTATCCTGAAAACTAAAACGATTGCAAAATGGCTCTATTTTCTCACGCCGCAAATCGCTTTTGAGGTACACTAATTATGAAAGTTTCAACGTTCGGCGAAAAAATCGCAACAACATCTGGAATTGGCAGGCTCATGGAAGATTTGGGCAACGCACTCGCTATAAACACCAATACGCTTATGCTCGGAGGCGGAAATCCCGCTCATATTCCCGAGGTGCAGAAGTCCTCAGGGAAATATTGAATTTATCGAAGCTGTTTCACAATTATTGCGAAAAGAATTTGCGTGGAAAATAACTCCCAAAAACATCGCGCTTACCAACGGCAGTCAGATGGCGTTTTTCATTCTCTTTAATATTTTCGCAGGCGAATACAAGAGCGGCGTAAAGAAAAAAATCCTCTTTCCGTTGACGCCTGAATATATTGGCTATTGCGATGTAGGCATGACCGAAGATTTATTCGCCGCGCGAAAACCTCTCATTGAGCACGAGGACGAGCACATCTTCAAATATCACATCGATTTTGAAAAATTGCAAATAGACGAGTCTATCGGCGCAATCTGCGTTTCCAGGCCGACTAATCCGACGGGCAACGTCCTGACCGATACGGAAATCGACAAGCTAAACGAACTTGCACGCGCCAATAAAATCCCGCTGATAATCGACAACGCATACGGCAAACCTTTTCCCGACATTATCTTTACCGAAGCCAGAGCCGCCTGGAACGAAAACATAATTTTATGCCTGAGCCTTTCCAAGCTCGGCCTTCCGGCTGTTCGCACAGGCATCATTATCGCAAACGAAGAAGTCATCGACATGGTCTCGAAAGTCAACTCGGTAATGAGCCTTGCGCCGGGAAGAATCGGGCCTGTCATCGCGACAGATTTAATCCGAAGGGGCGAGATAATAACCCTCAGCCGCGACATCATAAAGCCATTCTATCTCAGCAAAGCGCAGGCCGCACTCGATGTGACGAAAGAAGCGCTCGACGGCGTAAAGTTTCACATCCACAAGCCGCAGGGTGCATTCTTCCTCTGGCTATGGTTCCCCGACCTGCCCATCACAGACACCGAACTCTACGAGCGGCTGAAAAACAGACACGTACTCGTAGTGCCGGGCAACTATTTCTTCCCGGGCCTGAAAGAAACCTGGCCCCACAAAAACCAGTGCATAAGAATAAATTATTCCCAGCAATCAAAAACCTTCGCCGAAGGCATAAAAATAATAGCGGAAGAAGTAAAAAAAGCCTACAGCGAATAACTAATTTCTTTTAAATTTCTTTAAGCATCC
>JARRRJ010000054.1:0-8142 GCA_037380865.1 Sedimentisphaerales bacterium | reverse complement strand
CACCTTTTCTAGATACTGTCGAGAGAGGATTGTTTTCGACGCGTGCGCCTTGCAGGCCCAATCCGATTGGTATGTCACCTGTGAAACTGATTCGCATAGAAAATGAAAAGCTTTACATCGCGGAAGTTGATATTCTTGATGGAACGCCGCTTCTGGATATCAAGCCGTATATATCCAAATTCGACAAATTCGATGTTTTACGCAATGGCTGGCAGGATAATGTTTCCGGCAATCCTCCGATAGCAGATAAAAGATTCCATAAAGAAAATGAATGTGACGCATAGAAATTAATATTAATATAAGGAACAAATTAAAATGAGAAAGATACAAATACTCGGGACAGGCTGTCCCAAATGTAAGAAATTAGCCGAAAACGCTCAGGAAGCTACGGAGGGTATAGAAGGTGAATTTGAGATTCAAAAAGTCACCGAAATCAATGAGATTATGAAATACGGCGTCATGATGACTCCTGCTCTGGCAATAGACGGCCAGGTAAAAGTCACCGGCAAAGTCCCATCGCCCGATGAAATCAAAGAGATGTTGAAATGAGTAGTATGAAACTTGTTTTGATTCCTATTTTATGCGGCACTTTGCTTTTGTCATGCAACTCGCAGTCTAAGAATGCAAGGCCTTCAGGTAATAAAAATTCTGGACAAGTAAGTTGGTATTACCCTGAATGGGCAGCCAGCGCTCCGTACACTCCGACTTTTGAAATGCTGGATACAGAGAGTAGCCTCGGGCCTTACGCTGAGCAAACCAAAACGATAACGCTGAAAGACTTAATAAAAATGCATGGTCACTTGTGTGACGGCCTGGTTACTGCTTCATGCGAGTTAAAGCTGGGGCTGAATGAACTTTATCCCAATGGCGTAATTGATAGAACTGATACCTGCTGCATTACTAATAATTCCCCTTGTTTTGGTGACGCAGCCGCCTACCTTACAGGAGGCAGAATAAGATTCGGCACACAAAAGATTGACCCTAATCTGGGTAACGAAATAATTATCTATCGCATCTCAACAAAACAAGCGGTCCAAATATCACTGAAAAATGGTGTGTTTCCTTCCGAGCTTGAAGATCTCGAAAAGAAGGTAAAATCCGGTAATTTTACAGTCGAGCAAATGCGGCTGTGCCAGAAGCTTGGCTGGGAGCTCGCTGAGAGTCTTGTTAACAAGCCGTTAAATGAATCGTTTGTATTGGAAAATCTGGACGGTTTTACATGGAAGTCTGAAAACTACATCCATGAGGGCCCGAGAGGCGATATAAGAAACAAAAACGTTAGATGAAAATGAAAGGAGCGTTGACATGGACAATGAGAATGTTTGTTCCGGCGGACCAAAGCTGATTTTTGCCTGCAGCGGAGCGGCGGATGTGGGAGAAATTGCTGATAAAGCCGCGCGCAAATTAAATAAAGAAGACGCCGGAGCTATGTTTTGCCTGGCCGGCCTGGGCGGTAAAGTCGAACCGATTATAAAGAAAACTGCGTCGGCATCTAAAATCCTGGCAATTGACGGCTGCAATCTGGATTGCGTTAAGTTTTGCCTTCAGCAGAATGGATTTAACGATTTCACGCATTTGCGCGTCACCGATCTGGGCATGGAGAAAGGAAAGAGCCCGTCCACTGAAGAAAATATCAGTAAAGTGACGTCAAGAGCGATTCAATTGTTCAAATGAAAGAGGAATACCTCAAGAGTAAAGGCAGGATTCGATTATGAACCAGACATGGAAAATACTTATCGTAGTTGTTTTAATCGTAGCAATTATCGGAGTAATTTCTACAAAACGAAGTCAATCGGACAAAGAAGGCGCTGGAATCCCCTCTTCCGTTCCTGTCAGTCAGATCGGAGATTATCAAATACCCGATGAATATAAGGTGGAAAATCTAACGGGGAAAGGTATGCCTGTGCTGGTCGATGTAGGAGCAGAGACGTGTATTCCCTGTAAATTAATGGCCCCAATTCTCGAAGAACTTAAGGAAGAGTTGAAGGGAAAAATTGTTGTTCAATTCCTTAATCTTGATGCATATCCCGGACTGGCTAAAGAATACGAAATCAAGGTTAAGCCGACACAGATTTTTTACGATGTTTCAGGAAAAGAAGCTTTTCGCCATGAAGGCTTTTTTTCTAAAGAAGATATACTTTTAAAATGGACAGAACTCGGAGTGAAATTATGAAGCGTTATGGTATATTGTTAGTCGTATGTTTTTCTTTGATTTTATCATTCGAACAAGCAGAAGGAGCTGAACCAAATAACGTTGCGAATATTGCATCAGTGTCGCAATCTAAAACCGTCAAAGAATTATACCCAAACATGGAAGCTGGATTCCTGAAGGACGCGGTAGTTTCGGACCTTCCCACCGGTGTATTATTGAAGGCTGAGAATGTCGTTATCAGGGATAAAGATCTAAGTCAGGCAATAGCGGATGCTAATGACAAACTGGAACCGCAGCTTAAGAAGTATGCATCGTTTGTCTTGGAGCAAATCGCACTTCCGAAATTGCTTGTAACGGAGATCGAAAATGATGCGGAGAAATCCGGCAGCAAAATAACAGAAACGGATGAAAACAAAATTATCCAGAATTATGTAGGCACTTTAGCTAAGACAATTAGAATAAGCGATGCGCAAGTTCTTGAGTTCTATAACAGCAATAAAGAGTCGCTGGGCGGCGCCACTTTGGAGCAGGTCAAAACTCAAATTGGGCAATTGCTTTCGCAGCAGGAACTTCAGAAACTCCTGAGTGAGCTAACTAACTCTATTGGCACAAGAATGAAAATAGAAGTTTCTGCTTCTTGGCTCAAGACTCAGGCAGCTCTGGAAACTGACAATCCTGTTTCCAAGGCGCGTGCAAACGGCAACGTGTCACTTGTCGATTTTGGTTCAACAGGATGCGTTCCATGCGAGATGCTTGCACCAATCCTGAATACACTGAAAGAAAAATACAAGGGAAAAGCCAATATTGTACTTGTTCAGGTTACAGAAGAGCCGGTACTTGCATCCGTTTATGGTGTGGAGGTGATTCCTCTGCAGATATTCTACAATAAAACCGGCAAAGAGGTTTTTCGCCATGCCGGTTTCTTTCCTCAGGAAGATATAGAAAAACAGTTATCCCAAATGGGAGTAAAATAAGAGTCATGGAAAAACTCTTTACGACTCTGACACACGCTGTTGAAGGCACACCGGAGATAGCACTGGCTGCTTCGTTTGTGTGGGGGATTTTGAGCATAATTCTCAGTCCCTGTCACCTGGCAAGCATTCCTTTGATAGTGGGTTTCGTAAGCGGGCAGGGCCAAATATCAACCAGGAGGTCATTTTATATATCGAGCCTGTTTGCGGTCGGAATATTAATCACAATTGCCGGAATCGGAGCTATTACAGGAGCGGCTGGAAGAATGCTGGGTGACATAGGCTCATACGGTACCTATGCTGTTGCCGCAATATTTTTTGTCGTAGGGCTAATTATGCTCGATGTAATACCAGTGCCTTTCGGATCACCAGGTCAGGTCGGTTTTAAAGGAAAAGGATTACCCGGGGCTTTTATTCTCGGACTCGTTTTCGGAATTGCACTGGGACCCTGTACGTTCGCTTTCATGGCTCCCGTCCTTGCGGTCGTATTCAAGGTCTCGGCGGTGACACTGTTCTATGGAATTTCTCTGCTCTTTGTTTATGGTTTAGGGCATTGTTCGGTAATTGTTTTCGCGGGTACCTTCACTGAAGCAGTTCAACATTATATGAACTGGAATGAAAAATCCTCTGCAGCGATTATCCTGAAGAGAGTTTGCGGAGTTCTTGTATTAGTCGGCGGACTTTACCTTCTGTTCAAAGCGTAAGAAGTTCAAAGGTTACTATTGATATCTTTTTCAGATTGGTCAATCGACATCAACCAGAACCACTGTTTTCGGCTGTTTATGACGCACACCATGGGCTGGGGCGTGAGCCGGAGGTCCGAATCCTGGTTTTTGATATACAGCAACAGTTTCGCACGATGTGAGCATAATAGCAAAAGTACCCAGAATTACGATTAGTAAAAGAATATGAATTTTTTTCATAGAAAATCACCCCCTCACTATAAATTATAGAAAATGAACATGTACAGGCAAAAAAATGGTTTGGACGAAAACATGCAGACAATCACTTTGCAGGGATTTTTCCGGAATATCTAACAAGAACCATTCATTGGAACAGCGACTTTTTCACTGATTTTTGTTGCATTGTACCTAACTTCCAGCATATATCGAGCATTCCTTGTTGACACTTTGATTGCTGTTCGGGTATAGTATCGGCCATATTTGAATATTGTTGAATTGGAGCGGGCTCTTGCTTTATGACGATTGATGGTCACTTAACTAAAAAATGGAGTTCATCGAATGGATGCTGAGATTTTCAAGGCGTATGATATAAGAGGTATTTATAAAGAACAGTTTAACGAGGAGGATGCATGGAAGATAGGTTGCGCAACGGCGCAGTTCTTGCGGTCTCTTCTTCGCGGCTACGAGCGTGGTCAGGCGAATATGCAGTGTCTATGCGTAGGTCGCGATATGGGGACGCACAGTGAATCTTTGGCAAATGCTCTTATTGAGGGAATGATTTCCACAGGTGCAAACGTCATAGATATAGGCATGATAGATACGCCGCAAATGTATTTTGCGATAAATCATCTCGGCACGTGCGGCGGAGTTCAGGTTACGGCATCCCATAATTCCGCCAAGTATAACGGCTTCAAAATCTCGGGGCTCCAGGCCAAGCCTGTCGGTACCGATACAGGCCTGAAAGACATCGAGCATATCGCCATGGCTCTGCTTCACACGAAAGGAAAAGCGCTCGGCTCGGTTCTGAAACGAGATCTGACTGAAGAATATAAAAATCACGTATTGAAATTTCTCAACCCGAAGACGAAAGAGCTTAAAATTGCGATCGATGCATCCAACGGAATGGCAGGCAAGATGGTTCCCCTGATTTTTGGCGACTTGCCGATTGAAATTGTAAGCCTGAATTTCGAGCATGAAGGCAAATTCAAACACGAGCCTAATCCACTGGTTGAAAAGAATCTCAGACAGCTGAAATCGACAGTTAAAAAGGAAAAATGTGATTTCGGGGTCTGCTTCGACGGAGATGCAGACAGACTGATGATGGTTGACGAGAAAGGCAAAACTATCGGATGCGATTTGATGACTGCGCTGATGGTTCCGTATTTCCTTGAGAAAGAGCCTAAGTCGGCAGTTGTGTATGATTTGCGAAGCAGCAGGGTAGTTATGGAGGAAATCATCAAGCACGGCGGTACGCCCCGAAGAGAGCGAGTGGGCCATGCCTACATGAAAAAAGCACTTCGCGATTCTCATGCCGTGTTCGGAGGTGAAGTCTCAGGCCATTTTTATTATCGTGACAGTTTTTACACTGATTCCGGGCTGATTACGCTTGTGCATATGATTAACATTGTCAGCGCCTCGGATTCGTCTGTTAGCGAGTTGATTAAACCTCTGAGAAGGTATTTCATCAGCGGCGAAAAGAATTTCGAAGTCGAAGACAAACAGGCGAAGATGGACGAACTTGCCAGGCGCTACAGCGACGGCCAGATCGATTACCTTGACGGCGTGACAATCGGATTCAAGGAGTGGTGGTGCAATTGCAGGTCGAGTAATACGGAGCCTCTACTGCGTTTGAATATCGAAGCTAAAACCAAAGAATTGCTCGACGAAAAGTTCTCTGAAATTTCCGGTCTTCTCGGCAAAGCAGTCTGACTTTTCCGGGACGCGTATTGTGGCCTCTCTTGTAATTTTCTTATTTTGAAATGTACAATGATGGAAATAAATACAAAAACTTTTATGACGAAGAATGGTCTCGTTGAAGGCGTGCAGACAAAGTGGACCGGATTTAATATTTTGATAGTTACCGGCTCGAAAGGTTTCCTTGCCTGTCCTGCGGTTGACGTCAACGCATGTGAAAGATACAGAGTTGCCGCCGCATTGGTAGAGAGCACGCCCGATAATCCAATTGGCACGCTGGATCGCTTTCCAAATCGAAAAGTCACCAAAGCAAACGCAAAAGCACAGGCGCTGGGAATCACCGAAGGTATGAGTGTGATTGACGCTTTTGAATTGATTGCATAGTCGTATGTCTGTGAAATCCAAGGCAGACAAGTCTGGCTTTACACGACGGAATAATTACCATGTCTGATCAGCACAATTTGATAAACGAAATTTACAGAAATACTTCGCTCCAGAAGATTCCATGGAATAATGAGAATCCGCCCGAGCTTTTGGCGGGATTAGTGGAAAGTGGAAAGATAGAGCCTTGCAGAATAGTTGATTTGGGCTGCGGCGCGGGAAACTATATTTTGTACTTTGCCAGTCTAGGTTTTGATGCCACGGGAATTGACATGTCGCCTGAGGCGATAGAAATCGCCCGGAAAAACGCGAGGAGTAAAAACATTAAGTGCGAATTCATCGTTGCCGATATTGTCAAAGAACTTGATGAGGTGGAACAGAAATGGGATTTTGCCTATGACTGGAGCGTGCTCCACCATATTTTTCCTGAAGACAGAGCGCAATATGTGAAAAACGTTCATAAAATACTCAGTTCTCGCGGCAGGTATCTTTCTGCCTGTTTCAGCGATAAAGACACGAGTTTCGAGACACCGGGCAAGTACAGGAAAACCAGCATAGGCACAGTGCTGTATTTTTCGTCAGAGGAGGAATTAAGAGAACTTTTTGCGCCATATTTCAATATTATAGAAATGAAGACAGTTGAAGTTGCAGGCAAAACCACGCCGCATGTTTTCAATTATGTATTGATGGCTCGAAAATAAGTTCTTTGTAATTTGTTCGCTAATATTCATGTATGTGCAGCGCATGGGACGAATAATTTTATATGGCAACTAACGAAATAATTGTATTGGTTCTATTTATTGCTGCGGTTTCTTCTATTTATATTGCCGAAGCTGTGCTCCTGTGCGTTCATGTCTATAACAAGCTGCGCGGGAAGTATCGACGTATAACTAAGCGCGCGATTTTTCTTCATTTACTTGCTCTTATCGGTGTCATCTTTTTTTGTTATGGATATTTTATCGAGCCTTATCGCATTGAAGTCAAAACAATCCTAATTAAGACAAGCAAGCTGAGCGAGGCGACTTTTCGCATTGTGCAAATCTCCGACTTGCATTGTGACAAAAGGCCTGTCAATGAAAAGCGGACAGTGAACATCATAAACGATTTGAAACCAGATATAATTGTCTTTACCGGAGATGCGATTAATCGGCCGTCAGCTCTCCCTTTATTCAAAGAGACGATGAAGAGTCTGAATGCATCTTTGGGCAAATTCGCTGTTTACGGTAACTGGGAAACAAGGCACTGGCCCGGCCTGGATTATTTTTCACAAACCGGCTTCGAAGTGCTCGACGGCGATGTTGTCCATTTGGACAAGAACGGAGAGACCATAACTATTTCTGGCTTGAACTGTGATGTTCGCAGACAATCTGCAAAGAGTGTGCTAAATAAACTCGCGCACGAAAACTATAACATTTTCCTGTTTCACTTTTCGGACTTTATAGAATCCCTTGACCGGTTTAATGTTGATCTTTATCTTTGCGGCCATACGCATGGCGGCCAGGTCGCTCTGCCTTTCTACGGAGCGCTGATTACTTTGTCAAAATTCGGCAAGAAATACGAAGCCGGACAGTATGTGGTCGGAAATACAACTTTATATGTTAATCGCGGCCTCGGCATGGATGGTTATCCGGTGAAGTTGCGTTTGTTCGCAAGACCTGAAATAACTGTTTTCGATATTGGTCCCAAATGAGCTGACTTGAAGAAATGGAATTCATTTCGATAATAATTATAGCTTTTGGACTGGCAATGGATGCCTTCGCGGTCTCCATCGCGAGCGGAGCGGCCTACAAAGAGCTTCAGGTAAAACATGCTTTCAGAATGGCAATTTTTTTCGGAGGTTTTCAGGCTTTTATGCCGCTCATCGGTGCTCTGGCCGGTTTGAGTTTAAAAGCACATATTCAGCAGGCTGACCATTGGATTGCATTCGCTATTTTATCTGCGGTAGGCGGAAAAATGATTTATGAATCGTTTGAAATCAGGCAAGCGGAACAGAAGCTGCATCCCTCGAACATTCTTGTCTTGCTCACTCTGTCCGTCGCGA
>JARRRJ010000053.1:0-8147 GCA_037380865.1 Sedimentisphaerales bacterium | reverse complement strand
GCTTCTCGAAATTTTTTCGAATCCTTTTATGACAACAGCAACCGCCTCGTTATTCTGTTCACCGATGATGCCGCCGTAAACAATAGAAAAACATCGCAAGCGTGGTCGCAGCAAAGTCAGGTAGCCGATTTGAAAATCGATCCGCAGCGTTATAATCCATCCGGAAACTAGAGTCATAAATTGACCATAATTCGTGATCAACATGACGTGTGGCTGTACACCCTCGCCTTTTGATTTAAGAAGTGAAACGAATCTGTCATGATCGGCATTGATTTGAGGAAACGGCTCGCGCAATTGAATTCCCTGCCAAACGTCTCTTAGCCGCTCTATTTCTTCTAACGTCGTTGCCGTTTCTATTTCCCAGCCTTCTGTCATTTTATGTGGTCCGGATTTTTTATGCATGAGCTCGAAGCATAATCACGCTGTTTCTCTTTTAAATCTGAAAGTATCAGGCTAACTGGTATTTATAGTATTTTTTGCTGGAAATTGTCAGGTCTGCCTTAAACAGGGTGGACGCGCTTATTATGCCCAGCATGGCATAAAAAAGTGAGATTAATTGTCCGAAGAAACTCACAGAAATCCACACTACAGCGATTGCAAATAAAATGGTTCCCAGCGCCCAGTATAGTGATCTCGTCTCCTTTTTTTGCGCCTTCTTGTATGACGATATGATTTGCTTGAACGCCACGGTAAGAACACCGCAGAGCACAATAACGCCTGCTATACCATATCTGATACCGGCGAGTATATATTCGTTCGTGACGTCGGTCCAGGTCATGCCGAGATAGGGTCCCCAGCCCGGGTCTCGGCCCTTCGTACCGACCAGCCACCACTGGTCGAAATGCCTGATAGCAACGTCAATCAATATTGCACGATGCATACCTGCGCCTCCCAGCCTGCTGCCGTATTTTGCAAAGACATAATAAAAGGCTGTGCTGCTTGCTAATTGAATAACTATGCATAAAAGAACAAAGCTAATGAATGCCGGCTTGACCCATTTTTTGTGTCTTTCCATTATGAGGCTGAAAACTATCACTATGGTCATAATCCACGGGCCGGCAGACATGCTGCTCAATGCGCCGATAACTGCCGCTCCGGCAAAAATGTAAGCCAGATTCTTCCAGTCCTTTTTCTGATAGCGCAAATACCACAAAAGCGGCAGAAACATTGCAAAACAGCCGCCAAACAGGATTGGATGCGAAAATGGTCCGACTGCACGTGTAAATCCCCAGCGACTTCCCACTGTGGTCATTCCGACTTGGGGATTCCAGGGTCTGAAACGTCTTAAAGGGACGAAAGGCTGCCAGCCGGTAATTGATTCGATACATCCCAGTAACGCAAGAGGCAAAAGAATAATACCGACACACTTGATTATGGAGATCAATTTTGCCTTGTCGGTTATTATAAACCTGGCAACCATATAAGAAAGCCAGGTATCCATGAAGAATCCCCCCCGGTTTTCCACTATTGACCAGGTGGGACGAACTGCAAGCGTAATCCCGATGTAAATAACAATGCTCCAAGTAACCCATTTGTCCAATCGGGACCACTTGAATCTGCTTCTGATCCTGTCGTCACACAGGCATCTCAGAAAGAGCACCGCTACAACGACACGTCCGATCATTATGTCTATAGTCCCTATGCTGATCGCCAGAAAACTCGGGTACCATAATAGAGCTCCTATATATATGACAAAAGCGTGACGCGGGCGCACTGTAAGAACCAGAACAGCTAAAACAACCGCAATTGCTAACGTTACACCCTGCATTTTATATCTGTTTAGATTTTCTCGGATTCTTTAATTATCGAGGATTTGAGCGGGAATATTCGCTCGCGGAACTTTCGTATTTTGGCTCGCAAGCCCAAATAATACTTGGGATCTAAATTTGCGGATTGGAGCACTAAAGCGTCCTTATGAAGAAAATCCAGCCAGTCTGTTAGTGAATACGAGCCAGTATTTTTTGCGGTAAGAGGCAGATGCTTCTTCAAGTCCTCATCGGTCTTCAAACCTGTATTTGGCGAGCGCGGATCGTCCATATGGTCTTGATATATAAATGGGTAATACCATCCGTTTACCCATCCTTTAGCCGCAAGGCGAATGCAGTAATTTGTAAAGTTGCGATTTGCCTGGAGCAAACCCATATCTTTAACGCATTGACGCTTCATGAGATACCCGCTTCCGCCGATCCAGCAGTTCTGTAGCAGCTGATGCTGGCCGTTGTACCGGACAATTCTTTTATTCGCATATTCAGGAATAATATCTTCCTCGAAATAATGCCAGCATCCAATAACACCAAACTTCGGCACATCCACGTGTGCTTCGCGAAGCACATTCGCCCAGCCGGAGGGCATCAGGCAATCGTCATCCACTTTGCCAAGGAAATCTCCTGGAGCAATTTTCCACAACCAGTTAGTGGGCTCGTTGAGCTTCTTATTCTCAATACTATGATAAAACTCAAAAAAGTTTGGATGATCTCGAAAAGACTGTACGACATCAAGAGTTTTTTGATCGGTACCGTTGTGCCAGACCCACACACGCATTGTGTCATCGCAGGTATCGAGCAGTCTCTTTAAAGAGAGTTTGGTATAGTCGGGACGATTGTACGTAATAAAAAGAATATCTATACTCATCTGTTTCATCAATTTATTATTTACTCTCTTCGTACTGTTGACGTTATCATAGAGCATTCCTGGTACTCGGGTCAGTTCGTGCTGCATTCCATCAAAACTGCTTCGAGCTTTGAAATTTGTTTCTTTGTATCAAAATTTGCCACTGCATTTTCTCTGCCGGCCAGACCCATTTCTTTTCTTAATGCAGGTTCTGCCGCCAGTTTCAGCATGAACTTTGCCATGGCATGAAAATCTCTCTGTTCAACGAGATAACCTGTTGTGCCGTCAATAACCTGGTCGGAAATACCCCCGCATCTTGTTGCGATAACCGGCAGTCCTGTCGCAGCCGCTTCAGTGATGGAGACTCCAAATCCCTCTTCCCACCCATCTGAACCAGTTATGGAATGTTGCAGGAATACATCTGATTCACAAAGATAATTCCTTACCTGATCCGGAAATAGCGCGCCGGCAAACGTTATATGTTTTTCCAAACCTAAATTTTCGCTCAAGGACTTGAGGTTTGATTTTAATGGGCCGTTACCGATAATGACCATTCTCACATTTTGATTTTTTTCAAAGACTTCATTGAAAGCTCTGATACTGTATTCAACGCCTTTGCCCTCTGTCAATCGTGAAACGCAAATAAACTGAGTTATTGTTGACGGGTCACGTGTTTTGTATTCGAAAACATCCGTCGGTACGCCGCACGGGATAATATGGACTTTACTTTTCGGAACACCCTGTTCGATGAGCCATTTCTTTTGATGACTTCCTACGACGATGATAACATTAAATTTTTTGAGAGCCGGTAAAAGACTCCACATGTACCAACGACTATTTAAAGAAGATGATAAATCGAGTCCATGAAAATGTGCTGCAATTGGAATTTTCATCTGTTCTGCAATTGAAATTAATCTGAGAGCTGCATGGCCAAATTGACAAAGCATTACATCAGGCTTTGTTTCCGAAAGCAGTTTTCTTATAAATTGCCGCTCTGCACCGACACTTGCATAGAAGTTCATATAAGGAACACATTTAAGACGATAAATCCATCTTGCGCGCCCGCGCATCTGTTCCGGCCTTGCTCGAAATGGTATAATGTTCAATTGGGTGCCGTTAAGACTGAACTGTTCCGAGTTCACATATTCCCACGTGAAAACATGCGGTTTAAACTTCTGAAAACCTGTACTTTGCCGCCACATCCATACTTCGGACAGATGCCCAATTGAATGACAGACAAAAGCAAGCTTCATTTTCCTGGTATGCATAAATAACAAATATAGGTAAAGGCGATTTGTTCTTTTCCTATTTTTTTCAGTTACGCCCGACAAAATAGTTTTTGCGTTCGCTTTTTGATTCTTATCAAATGTCCCCAGCCAAGTAATATGTACTTGATAAGCCGGTTTGGCGAAACAGCAAGATTCCTTCCTATGTTCGACTTCCATTCAGGTCTGATTCTATATGCTTGCTCATATGCTTTCCCGGCTTCGCTTTCGTTGCCATGACACAAAGAAGCATAGCCCAGGCTGTTATAATTACGTGCCAAAACACGGATTACGTGTTTTCTTTCCGTCTCCGTCAACTCACATTGCAGCAATTTTTTGTGGGTCTTTATCAGGTTGCCGATCATAGTACTGTAATCATTCTTGAATGAAGAAAGGCGCATCGTACTCTCAGTACGATGATACATCCTGACTAATTCAAACGAGCAATATCCCCAGCTTCCCTGAAGTGCCAGACGGCACATAAAATCATAGTCTTCTCCGATACAAAAGGATTCATCGAACAAACCTGCATTTATCGCACATTCCCTGCGACACATAACCCCGCTCGGCATCGCGAGGGTTCTATACCTAAGATGCGGAATGAACGGCTCCTTTATTAAGCCCTCTTCATTTTCATGAGGAAACTTGCAGTGCAGGAATGAATTGAGAGATTTGCCATTATAGTTGACAAGATTAATATTAACCATGTGCGCAACAATTTCAGAGTGTTTCTCTATAAATCGAGTTTGAACGGCAAGTTTATCCGGAAGCCACTCGTCGTCCGAATCTAAAAAAGCAATCCATTGGCCTTTTGCATTTCTTATCCCGTTATTTCTGGCCGCACTCGCACCGGAATTATCCTGGTAAAAATATTTTACCCTGTCTAAATATGGTTTGATTAACTCTTTCGTGTCATCCGAAGAACCGTCGTCAATTAATATTATCTCGTAGCTCTTATACGTTTGAGCTAAAACACTCTCTATAGCTTTGGTCACATATTTGGACCGGTTATATGTCGGTATTATAACACTGACCAGCATCACAAGTACCTCAATCTTTGTCTTTTGTTAAGCAAATTCAGATTCGGAAACATTAATTTTATTTTAAGCCTGATGTATTTATTAAGCCATTGTTTCATTATCGGAAATTGTTCGACTAAATACGCCGCTGTTTGGTAGTCGTTCGAATTAGAACATTTATGAGCATAGTTCAGGGCTGTGTTTGCCAAATATTGCTCCAACAGATTACGATAAGCATCAGGACAGTTGGCTCTTATCTGCATGGGATCAGATAACAGAGGCACCAATTGTTTTGGGATTGCGGAGACACCGTTTGTTTCGGAATGATACCACATCAACGGTTTCATTATACGATATATCTTATGATTCAATAATAATTGCACTTGAAGAAATCTGTCTTCACCGTGAGTGCAGTTATTCTTTGAATAAAAACCGCCATATTTTTTTACGACCTCGCTCTTAACAAGGATGGTACAAGTGTGAAATACAGTCAAATATGTATGCAATTCCTTATATGAAATATTGTGAGGCAACCTCCAGGCTCCTTCCTTAAATCCCAGGTCACTCCAAATAATACTTTTATCCTTATGTTCTTCACCTTCGAAATGAGGTCCCATCACCAAATCGCAGTCAGGATGATTTACTAAAGCCTTCTGATATGTCACCAGAAAATCCGGAAGCCACTCGTCGTCTGCATCGAGAAAAGCAATATATTCAGCACGTGATTCATTAATCCCGCGATTACGAGCCGCCCCGGGTCCAGCGTTAGCCTGCTCAATAAGGCGCAGCCGCTTGTCATTATATGACCTGACAATCTGAGCTCCTTCGTCTGTCGAGCCGTCATCGATTACAATAACTTCGAAATCCTGATAAGTCTGCGCAAACACAGAATCAAGCGCGCGTTTGATATATTTTTCTTTATTATAAAGAGGAATTATTACACTAATTTGGGACATATGACGGTCTTGCCTTCTCATTTATTATTTTCAATCGGGTGGGAATTCCCGAATCTGAAAACACGAAGAAATCTCCTTCCGAACTTTCTTAAGAACTTTCTGAAGAAATTGCGCTTCAGTAATTCACGAAATACAAGTAGAGGTGAAATCAAAATGCTTTTAACAAGGTATTTTGAAGCCGTTCCGTATTGTCTATTCCGAATTGCGAGTGCACCGCACGTTATCAAAAGGTTTACATGGTCTGCCTTGAGTTCATCACGTGTCACTTCAGCATAAGACCGGCCGTCATCTCGCAAGGCTTCAACTCTCTCAAGTGTGAAGCGAGGAAAACCTATAGTTTCAGTTTTCGAGTTTTTATGCAATCTGAATTTCGCCAGGACTTCAGGTACATAAGTCACCTTACATATTTGCAGCAGTTCGATCATTAATATATGATCCATGCTGAAATGAAGATCTTCTTTAAGGCCTCCGACATTTTTTACCTGTTCAAGCGGCAAAAAAGTACCGGGCTGATGCCAGTTCCACCTATTTTCTTTTGCCTTTTTTATATTCAAAAAATTTTCCAACGTCAAATTATTAGGATCGACTTGATTTTCAGTTCCATTCGTATAGAAGTTGATAACAGGCCCGGCAATAATTGCCGCTGGATTTTTTAACCATGCCTTGGCAATCGCCTGAAGAGCACCGGGATATAACATATCGTCTGCATTTATCCAATTAAAAATATCACCTGTGCATTTCAACATGCCTTTGTTTATTGCGTTACTTTGTCCCTTGTCGGGCTCCGAAATCCAAAAGTCAAGCCAGGAAGAATACTTTTTTATAATCTTAACGGAGTCATCTGTACTACCGCCGTCTATGACTATGTACTCGAGATTGGGATAACCCTGCAAAAGTACCGAACGAATCGTTTCCTCCAGAAACGAACCTTGATTATACGAAGGTGTCACAATACTTATCCTGGGCCATTCCCTTCCATCCTGTGTCTTATCTGGCAGTTTTCTACGTTCCTCCGTCCACGGCCAAACGGTCAAGTTATTTACTGGTGCAGGTAGTTCTTTAATGAGTGAATACTTCATAACTTTAGTTAGGCAAGATTTTCCTTTCGTAATCTTTTCGCGAGTTTTTGGTCGATCTCTCAATGAATCTTTTGACATCAAAAATTAACTCCTCAACATCGCGCAGCCTGTCATCAGGGAAATCCCACCAGCGAATACTGAGCAAACTGTTTATCATCTCTTCCGAAAATCGATACCTGATAATTCTCATTGGAGAGCCTGCAACAATAGCATATGGCGGAACATCCTTGGATACAATGGATCCAGCTCCAATAATTGCGCCGTCACCGATTTTCACACCATCCAGTATAGTCACACGCATGCCTATAAATACATCATTTCCTATTGAAATTTCTTTACGTTCCTGCACCTTGTCTATGTTGCTGAGAGTCATACCATTTTGCTTTTGGGTAGAATAGAACATCGGATGTGTCGATACACTATCGACAGGATGAATGCCCCAGCCGCAGAGAAGTTGCGGTCCTATAGAGCAAAACTTGCCAATCCTTGTTTTTGACACCCAGCTGTTCCCTGCAATATACGTATAATCACCAATAACACAGTCGCTTAGATGGTAGGGACTCATAGTTCGAACATAACGTCCTGTCTTTGTATTTCTCTTGAAAGATCTGATCGTGCCAATTCCTTCGTTACTTGATACAAGATCGCGTATTTCGGGAAAAAGTCTTATTAATAATCGCCTCATAACGTGCTTAGCTTGTCTGCCTCCATATTTTCTGATAAGCGATTTCACTCTATTTTTGTGACTGATTTTACGTGTTAATGATCTTTCAAAAAATCTGTCAAATTCTTTTCGTATCGTTTTATTTTCTACTACATCTATTTTCTTAACAGGAAGTGATTCTACTGGATTTACATCATACATGCTTATGGAATCGCAATGAATTCCTGAGCCATCAAAACCAATATTTTTAACTAATGACATCTTTGGAAATAGAGAGTATCCTCCAGCTCTCAGCCATGAAGCATACCATCGTACGGCCCAGGAGTAAATCTTATGATCTGCATTGTCAAGCAGCTGTTTATAGAAATAAGCATGTCCTTCGATATCGAATTTTCGGAGTAACTCTTTGCTTTGACTGAAATACTTAATATGATCTTTTACGTTGTGATTGTAATACTCCCATGCACGTTTCCAGGTACCCCATCCCCAGCAGGATAAAATTTTCAGAAAGAACGTTGTCTGGCTGATCTGCGAGTTTACAGGGTACATGTATC
>JARRRJ010000052.1:0-11796 GCA_037380865.1 Sedimentisphaerales bacterium | reverse complement strand
ATGAACAAAAGCTCAAAATTATGCAATATTTATGGCTTATTTATTCCGTTGCCCTATGGTTCTCCAGTAGTCTCACTGATAATTCAAGAACTATCATTCGTCATATATACAACGATTTCATTAAGTGCTTTAATCTAAATAAAATAAGTTTTTCTGCAAGATTTCACCATTTGTAAGTTAACATGGCATCTGTATAATGATTGTCGATGTTGTCGGTATCAACAAGAACATAATCACCGTAACTCTTTTTGTAAAAAAAGCTTAAGCATTGTCGTACATCTAAATAGTGACACATTATATCCTGGTTATGTGTCAAATTGAGGAGAAATTATGAATGAAGTTTATAAAAAGGAAAACATCTACTACTTAATTTTGAATGACCAGATTATTAAAAAAATTATTATAGAAAGATTAAAGAATTTGAAAACACTACTAAATCAAGATAGACCAGCTTTAATTCCGCTGAACTCAAAAACAATAGCTATCTTTTTTATAATGGATAATATTTTTTACATGGATTACTATAATCTGGATTTTTATAGTAGTATTTGAAAATAAGGAAAAATGAATGAATATCAACGGACATCATTACAGAACAATTTGGATCAAAGAAGAATATCCGAAGGTTGTCCAGATAATTAATCAACAGTTACTTCCGCACCGATTTGAAATACTTGATCTGACAAGCGTAGAAGATTTTCGGCGTGCTATTAAAGAAATGTATATACGCGGAGCAGGTCTTATCGGAGCTACTGCCGGATACGGTATCTATATAGCTGCTCTCACTTCTCCTCAAATTGGTTACAGAGAATATATTTGGAAAGCAGGAGAAATTCTTACTGCGACTCGTCCTACTGCTGCAAATCTGGAATGGGCAGTCACAAGACAGCTAAAAGCTCTTGAGAAATGTTCCTCTCGTGATGAGATGGTTGAGACAGCAAAGAATGAAGCTATTTCTATTGCTGATGAAGATGCTGATTTCTGCCAAAAAATCGGAGAATACGGTAAAGAAATTATTCTGCAAATTGCTCGGGAAAAAGCAATAAATAACAGTAAAATTAGCGAACCGATTCATATATTGACACATTGCAATGCAGGATGGTTGGCATTTGTTGATTTCGGCTCAGCTCTATCCCCTGTATACGCTGCTCACAACGATGGAATCAATGTTCATGTCTGGGTTGATGAAACAAGACCAAGAAATCAGGGGGCAAGTCTCACCGCATGGGAACTTGGGCAACATGGTGTACCTCATGATCTTATTCCTGATAATGCTGGTGGATATCTTATGCAGAATGGAATGGTTGATCTTGTCATTACAGGAGCTGACAGAGTAACTCGTAACGGAGATGCTGCCAACAAAATAGGAACTTATCTTAAGGCAGTTGCAGCCAGGGATAATAATGTACCGTTTTATGTTGCAATTCCTTCTTCTAGTTTTGACTTCACTATGGAAAATGGAATAAAACAAATTCCAATTGAAGAGAGGGATTCATCAGAAGTCCGATTTATAAGCGGAAAAACCTGTTCCGGAGAGATCGAAACCATACAGATATGTCCTGATTCCACTCCGGCTCGGAATTGGGGATTTGATGTCACTCCAGCCCGGTTGATCAAAGGGTTCATTTGTGAACGGGGGATATGTGAAGCTACGGAAGAATCAATTATCAATATTTTTCCGGAGTACAGAAGATGAATCCCGAATTACCTCCGCAAATGTCTGATATACCCAATGAAGGGTATGTCAAATATCAGACTCAAAGGGTTCCGAAACATCTCCCTGAATTCTCTTTATTTAACTCTCTTAATAAAATAAGAACCAAGTTATATAATAAGAACCTTATTGGTCTCTATCCAAACGGCATCGGATTTGGCAATATCAGTATTCGTTACCGGGATGAAAGCTTTATTATCTCAGGAACAGCAACAGGTACAGAAAATACTCTCACTAAAGATCAATATTGTATCGTAACTTCGTGTGATCTGCGAAACAATACTGTGTACACTGAAGGGATGATTGATGCCTCTTCCGAATCAATGAGCCACGGGATAATCTATGCTACTTTGCCTGAAATTAATGCAGTTATACATATTCATAGTCGATCTATTTTTGATTTCATGTTGGCCGGAAAATACCCGAAAACCGAAAGTCACGTTCCTTACGGAACTCCAGAACTGGCTTTTGCTATTGCAGACCTTATTACAAAAACAGAAAAACATGATGGGATTTTCGTTATGGGCGGTCATGACGAAGGAATTATTGCATATGGAAAAGATTTATTTACAGCATACTGTTTGATAAAGAATTTATATGAAAAAGCAATACTCGGAGGTAAATAATGAAAGTAGGAATTATAGGCGGAAGTGGTCTCGATAATCCAGAGATTTTTGAATTGCAGAAAGAGATGAATGTCACAACACCCTATGGTGAGCCTTCATCTTCTTTGAAGACCGGATTAATAGAAGGAAAAGAGGTAGTTCTACTTGGTCGCCATGGAAGAGAACACACCATCCCTCCGGCTCAGGTTAACTACAGAGCCAATATTTATGCTCTTAAAGAGGCCGGTTGTAACAATATTATTGCTACAACTGCTGTAGGATCGCTGAGAGACGAGATCAAAAGAGGAGACCTTGTGATTATCGATCAATTTATTGATTTTACAAAACAAAGAGAGATGACTTTTCATACCTCATTTTTACCCCATACTCCTGTTCATATTCCTATGGCCAATCCTTATAACAGTGAGATTCGGGAACATCTGATAAAAAATTGTGAGAAATTGGGATATCCTTTTCATAAAAAGGGAACTGTGATTACGATAGAAGGTCCAAGATTCTCGTCAAAAGCTGAGTCGTATATGTTCAGAGCCTGGGGAGCAGATATTATTAATATGTCAATTGCGACTGAGACAATACTGGCCAATGAAGCTGGTATTCCCTACGCTGCAGTAGCTATGAGTACCGACTACGATTGCTGGAAAGAGGATGAAGAACCTGTAAACTGGGAAACGATACTAAAAGTTTTTACACAAAACGCTCAGAGAGTAATAGATCTTCTGATAAAAACCATTCCAGAATTATAAAATTTTACCTAAAAATTAACTGCCAATAAAGAGACTTGAGAAATAAGGTCTTTTATTAAGATAAAGATATATAGTTATAGAATTAAGCTGGATTTATATTTAAGAAGATAAAGTTGTAGCACTCAAAAGGACATCGCTGACAAAACATAAGGCACATCTCTAACATTTCAAGATACAAACCTTTATATCAAGGAAAGGAAATCAGAAAAATAAATATAACAAAGGAAGACAAATATTAGAAACAAATATAAAAATAGACTATAGCAAGAAAAATAGTGATTATCCGGGCAGAAAAAACAGGCAGTCCAGAAGTTACCGCGTTTTACAAAGGAGCTGAGCTTTGAAAAGACTGCCTGAGAACAACTTAGCGTTTTTTTATAGACTTTCATGTCTTATCGTGTACTCTGGTGGACAAGTCGAGAATTCCGTGAAAACGGAGAAAAACGCAATTAAAACTGAAAAACCGCGTTTTGGGCTGAAAACGGAGAGGGCGGGATTCGAACCCGCGGTAGGGGTTTATACCCCACGGAGAAAAACGCAATTAAAACTGAAAAACCGCGTTTTGGGCTGAAAACGGAGAGGGCGGGATTCGAACCCGCGGTAGGGGTTTATACCCCTACGACGGTTTAGCAAACCGTTGCCTTAAGCCACTCGGCCACCTCTCCGGGTGCCTGTTTTCGCTTACTTTACTTGATAGTCTTCCGTATTGCAAGAAGATTAAGAGCCAAATTCGTAAGCCGCGTCAAATAATGCGACAATATTCTCGGGAGGAACATCGAACTGGATATTGTGCGTATTGCTGAATATATAACCTCCTCCCGACTTGAAAATTTCAATGTTTTTGCGCACGTGGGGCTTGATTTGCGCAGGACCGGAAAACAGGAGCAATTGCTGCGCATCAATTGCGGCTCCCCACAACGCGATTTTCGTGCCAAATTCATCTTTGATCTTTTGCGGCTCCATGTTTTTCAAGCCGGTCTGTATCGGATTCAGGATGTCGATACCGATGTCTATCAGGTCGGGAATAAATTCATAGCATGAGCCGCATGTGTGATAGCAGATTCTCGCGTTTGTAAACGATTTGATATGCGAAACGAGTTTCCGCTGTCTTGGCTTGAGCGCATTACGGTAAAACTCAAGCGAGAAAAGAGGTCCGTTTTGTCCTGCCAGGTCATCGCCAATCATCACGATATCTATTATGTCACCAGTTTCTTTTAAGAATCCCGAATAAAACTCCAGCCAGTACTCCAACACTTTGTCCAGCAAAGCTTCACAAAAATCAGGCTCTTCTTTGGTATCTATAAACCATTTCTCAGTCCCGCGCAAATTGCAGCATGGCTCGAATATAGAGCCTCCGGTATCCGTGCATAAAGCATACGAAGCATGGTCGGAAATCTTTAATGCTTTTTCACGGATGCCGTCGAAGTAACTTTTATCGTGAGATTTGGGGAAAGAATAAGCTTCTATGTCTTTGGTGGATGCTTCAGCAAGTGGATGATACGAAACATGCATATAATTTTGATATTCATTCTGCATTGTCCAGGGTACGCCAAACTCATCGTTGAGTTTATTGTGTCTGTCCTGCGCGAAAAATTGTTTTGCTGAAATGTAGCGAATATCCGCGCGGAATCGCTCCAGTAATTGTTCACACGGCCTGGCGAGTTGCTGGATGGGATCGAGAAAGTTCAGCTCATCTTCGATTCCGAGGTAATTAATCAATGTGAGATATGCTTTCTTGTGAATCCCCGATTGAAAACCGCCGAAGTCAATTGGTACTCTATCAGGAACTTTATGATTAAGAGCGTTAAGGACTCGCTGTCTCGAGTTCATGTGAAGCTTATTTCTGACAATAGTCAATCAGGCGAGCTATTTCGCTGCGAAGGTCTCTGCGATGCACAATCATATCCACGAAACCATGTTCAAGCATAAACTCTGCTGTTTGAAATCCTTTGGGCAATTCCACCTTTATAGTCTCAGCAATGGTTCGCGGCCCAGCAAATCCAATCAAAGCGCCCGGTTCAGCAATCGTGCAATCGCCCAGCATAGCAAAACTCGCCGTGACGCCGCCTGTGGTCGGGTCTGTTAAAACGCAAATGTAAAGGCCTCCTGCTTCATCGAACTTTGCCAGAGCGGCGGAAGTCTTGGCCATCTGGCCCAGCGAAATTACACCCTCGTGCATTCGCGCGCCGCCGGAGCAGCAGATAACTACAAGGGGAAGCTTTTCTTCTATCGCCATGTCAACTGCGGCACAGAATTTTTCGCCTACCACGAAGCCCATGGAGCCCATAAGGAAGTTCGGCTCCATAACCGCAAGTGATATAGCTCTTCCCTTAATAAAAGCCTTGCCTATTAACATTGCCTCCTTGGCGCCTGATTTCTTCTCGTCTTCTTTGAGACGCTGCTGGTAAGTGGTTCCTCTGAACTTGAAATTGAGCTGGTCCCTGGCTTTCAAATTGGCAAGTATTTCCTGAAAAGAACCTTCATCGACAAGGTATTCGATCCTGGTTTTAGCTTCGATGCGGAAATGATAATCGCATTGCGGGCAAACGTTGAGATTCTTCTCGACGGCGCTCTTGTAGAGCATATGTTCGCAGGACGGACACTTCGTCCATAGACCTTCAGGCATTTCCCTGCGAGGCTTAAGCGAAAAACCGTTCCATTTTGACTTTGCTTGCTGTGCCATGGCAACCTATAATAAAGCCCGCGTTCGAGCGGGATTCAATCAACAATATCACATTAAGTTTTGCATTATACCATAAGTCTGTCTGGGTTGACAGAAAATTATTTGAAAGCATTTCTTATAGCATTTATTGCCGCTTTTCGGTCGGTTTCATCGAAAATCGCGGAGCCCGCAACAAGCGTATCTGCACCGTAGGAAACTACGATAGGAGCCGTTTTGTGGTCTATGCCACCGTCAACTTCTATGCGCACATCAGGACCCACAATCTCCCTGATTTTAATGACTTTTTTCGCGGCATCGGGCATGAATTTCTGCCCGCCGAAACCTGGGTGAACTGTCATCACGAGTATCATATCGAAGAATTTAGCTATAGGCTCAATTGCTTCGACAGGAGTTTCGGGATTCAGACAAAGGCTCGCGGAGCAGCCCAATTTGTGTAATTTATCTGCAATTTCGAGCGGGTCTTCTGTTACTTCGATATGAAACGTTATATTATTGACGCCAGCTTTGGCAAAACTCTCGATATATTTTTCAGGCTCGCTTATCATCAAGTGAGCGTCGAAGAAAAGGTCTGTTGTCTTTCGCAGGCTCTTTATCACAGGCGGACCGATTGTGATGTTCGGGACGAAATGGCCGTCCATTACATCAAGGTGGACCATTTCCACGCCTGCTTCTTCAACTTCCGCTATTTCCCGGCCAAGTCTGGAAAAATCAGCAGAGAGTATCGAAGGCACAATCTCAATTTTCCCTGTTTTAGGTAGCCGCATTCTGACCGCCCTGTAAAATGAGACTCCAAAAGAAGATTCCGTACAAATGTGCTCTATTTCTCATCGAGGATTTCGAGGCATTTAAATGTTTTGCCTTCGAGGAATTCGAGCGAGGCGCCACCTCCGGTGGAGATGTGGCTGATTCTGTATTCCAGGCCGAGTTGATTTACCGCGCTTGCACTATCCCCACCGCCGATAATGCTTGTAGCACCCTTGTCAGTCGCTTCTGCAACCGCCAGAGCAACTGCTTTTGTTCCCCTGTCGAAAGGTGGGATTTCAAATACGCCCATTGGGCCGTTCCAGACGATAGTCTTTGCATCGCGGATTTTTTCTGCATAAGTTTGAGCCGCGATAGGCCCGATATCTACAGCCATGAAACCAGGATCGATGTCACCAACCGCAACGCGATATTGCGCTCCCGGCTTCAATTCCCGAACTACGTGATGGTCAACAGGCAAAATTACCTCGCAGGCAGCGTCCGCGGCCTGCTTGAGCAATTGCTGACCTTTATCGACAAAGTCATCCTCGCACAGACTTTTACCGATTGTCTTGCCGTTGCCTTTAAGAAAAGTATAAGCCATAGCGCCGCCTATGATAATGCGGTCAACTTTCCCTATAAGATTTTCTATCACCCCGATTTTGTCGGAGACTTTGGCACCACCTAATATTGCAACGAAAGGCTTGCCGGGATTGCTAAGTGCGTCACCGAGGAATCTAAGCTCCTTTTCGATCAGGTAGCCGATTACCCTGGGTTTGCCTTCCATCAGCATAGGGACAGTGTACATCGATGCATTGTCACGATGAGCTGTGCCGAAGGCGTCGTCAACGTAAATGTCCGCCGAATCGGCAAGCTCTTGTGCAAAATCATCCTTTGCCTGTCGTAATTGGGTATCTTCCTTCGCGGCCTTGTCCTTTATTGTTTCCTCCCTGTGGAAGCGCAAATTCTCAAGAAGCATACAATCGCCTGGTTTCAAGGCCTGTTTTTTTGCCTTTGTTTCGGGACCGATGCAATCATCAGCAAAAATTACTTCTTTGCCAAGCAATTCAGAGAGCCTTTTCGCAACCGGAGCCAGAGAAAGTTTGTCATCGCGCACGCCTTTCGGTCTTCCGAGATGACTCATCAGAATCAGCGAGGCACCTCCGTCCAGTATTTTCTTTATCGTAGGCAGAGCCTTTACGATTCTATCATCACTTGTTATATTGCAGTTTTCATCGAGTGGGACATTAAAATCGCATCGCATGAGGACTTTTTTGCCCTTCACATCAATATCAGCAACCGTTTTTTTCGCCATATCCTTTCTACCCATTAAACCAAAAGTGACTAAAGTGAACTAAAATGCCTAAAGTGAGTTAAAGTCATTTTAACTTTAGGCAATTTAGACACTTTCAACTTGTTACAGCTTCGCCATTCTTTCCATAATATCGACGCTTCTGTTCGAGTATCCCCACTCGTTGTCATACCAACTTACGGCTTTGACAGTTCTGTTTTTTACCATCGTACAGAGCGAATCGAAGATACTCGAAGCAGGATTATTCACGACGTCACTGCTTACAATAGGCTCGTCACAATAAACAAGAATGCCCTTGAGAGGTCCTTCAGCCGCAGCTTTCAGTGCCGCGTTAACGTTCTCTTTTGTAACATCCTTTTTAACGTTAACAACGAGATCAACGATACTGCCGACAGGGATCGGCACGCGAATAGCAAATCCGTCGAGCTTGCCATCAAGAGGAGGGATGACTTTACCGATAGCTTTTGCCGCTCCTGTACTTGTCGGGATGATATTCGCCGCTGCCGCCCGCGCGCGACGCAGATCAGAGTGAATCATATCTGCAACTCTCTGGTCATTGGTATAAGCATGGATAGTAGTCATAAAACCGTTCTCGATACCGAACGCATCGTTGAGGACCTTTGCAAGGGGAGCCAGGCAATTCGTTGTGCAGCTTGCGTTTGAAACGCACTTTGCATCTTTGGTGAGTTTGTCGTCATTGACGCCCAGCACAATTGTCGCGTCGATATCGTCTTTCGCGGGAACGCTTAACATTACTCTTTCTGCACCTGCTTTGAGATGATCCGCATAGCCGCCTTTTGGCGAAGAGGCTGTCCGGAAGATGCCTGTCGATTCCAGTACGACCTTAACTCCCATCTCCTTCCAGGGAAGCTCAGCGGGATTTCTGACAGCCAGAACCTTTATATGCTTTCCGTTTATAATCAGTTCGCCGTCTCCAACTTCGACAGTCCCTGACCATTTGCCCATGACTGTATCATATTTGAACAGGTGAGCAAGGCTCTTGGCGTCCGAGAGGTCATTTATAGCGACCAAGTCCAGTTCGCCGTTTCTTTGTATGATGATTCTTGCTACTGCTCTTCCAATTCGTCCAAACCCGTTAATTGCAACCTTTGTTGCCATCTCGAATTTCTCCTTCATAAAAAATTGTCATCTACTTGTCTTTTTACGTCAAACAATCCTGTTTTGTCTTGACAGGATTCACAGGATTTTACATGAGATTTTCCAGAATAACCTGCCAATCTGCGTCGAAAACACCCGCTTGGACGAGATGTTTTACCTGTTTTAATCTGTGCCTAAATGCCTGCTTTGACTTCAGTTACGACTGATTTATGTACCACCAGCGACAAGCAGGTGGTCACGAATCCTGCTAATCTATTGAAATCCGAGTCCAATGTCAAGAATTTATTTCAGGCTCAATTTGTTCGTTTTGGGACCTCTCTTTCACAATTGTCTCTCGCGTTGACAACGTATCTTAAATTACCGAATTGACCATGTAACTTTAAGAATTATTAAGTAGTACGCCAGCCTGAGACTTTGTCTCACGCAATCGGACAGTAACCAACTTGTCCAACTTCGTGCGATATTTGCTGCTGACATTACCGTTTTTGCTCTGAAATGCGAGATTTTGCGATATTTGAAAAGAATCCGGAACAGGCGAAGAAGATTTTAAGCGATGGCTTTGTTCTGCGATACCCAGCTAAAACGCATATTGAAAATCCCCATTTCGAATTTAGGGTCGAGGACGAGTAAACAGATTTTAGCGGCATCACTCCTGTCTACAGCAACACTGGCTCGGACGACGCTTTCTCAATAGCACAGGATTCCGGCACATGTTGTGAATTCTACAGTTTTTCGTATCTCAGGACTGCTCTATACAGGCCGTTGATGCGGTCGCCTTCTATTATTGAGGGAGGATATTTGTCGTTTCTGGGCTGGAGGCGCACTTTCTTGCCTTTCTCGAAAAAGACCCTCTTGAAGGTTGTCTCGTGCGGCATGGTAAAACGAACGAAGCAGTCATCGCCGCTACGGACTTCTGTTGCAGGGGAAAATACCACGATGTCACCTGCATGAAATTTCGGCTCCATCGAATCACCTATTACTCGAACTGCAAACGCGTTCGGATCGTGCAAATCGGGACATCGAACATAGTCATCTGCTACGCCGACAGGATAATCCAGGTCGTTGAAATCGCTCGGGTAACCTGCGGCAACTTTATTTATTATAGGCACAAGGCGACCAGGAGCCAAAACCGATTTGTCTTCTTTCAAGCTCAGCTTATTTCTCGATACGACTCTTTTGATATTTGTCGTTTTTGTTTTTTTGTCGATAATGCTTTGCACAATCTTCTTCCATTTCTGATTTTCCGCTTCAGCTGACTCGAATTCCTCCCGAACATCAGCGGGAAGGCCTTCCACGTGCGCGATGTGGAGCAGGAGACCCTTTTCGAATTTGAGTACCCTTTCGAGCTTCGTGAGCAGCTCATCGCTGGGCGGATTTTTCACCCTCTCCGTTTCGATTGTCGAAAGATACGGTTTTGAAAAGCCTACCCGATTGCTGACCTCGTCCAGCGTCAGCTTGAGCTCTTCACGTCTCTGCCTGAGTATTTGACCAAGTGACATAATTTATCCTCTCATAAAAAGTTGATTATTCAATTTCTATCAATTCATATTCACTGCTTCCCAGACCTATACTTTCCGCGTGCCTGATTTGCCAGGTTGGATCGAGCTCCGGGTTCAGTATCAATTCCTGGAGCTTTCGGCCTGCTTTGCTTTCGACCAAATCCAGCGCGGCTTTATCAATAGCGACAGGATCCGTCGAAGCAATTATGCCTATGTCGTCGACAATTTTACGCATATTCGGCGTGTCGAAACAGTCACAATCTTTCGTGACTGACATTACAAAATTGAAAAACACCGCTCTTGTTCTTTTATTTTTCAGCACTCCCAAAGCATACTCTGCTATATTCTGCTGGAGCGCCTGCGTTTCGCGTCCCCAGCTGCATTCGACTGCATTAAATCTGCAGAAGGCCATGCATTCGGCGCAGCCTATGCATTTATCCTGGTCGATATGCGCTTTGATTTTTCCGAGAGTTATAGCATCTCCGGGACAGTGTTTCAAGCATTCGCCGCAGAGCCTGCAATCGCTGCCTATACTGAGTTTAAGAGCGGCGTGCTGCTTCAGCTTGCCCTTCTTGCTTGCACAGCCCATTCCCAGTGTTTTAAGTGTGGCGCCGAGACCTGAAGCGAGATGACCAGTGACATGAGCTATCGAGAGAATCGACTGGCAATTTTGAAATTCACCGCCTATGAAAACTTCCTTATTCTGCGGGCAATTAATCTCGATGATTGTCTCTGAAGTGCCGAGCAGACCGTCGGCGACAATAAAGGGAACACCAAGCACTTTCGGGCCGAAGCCATGCCTGTCTGCAACAACCGAGTGATTGATTGCGTTGCTTCTGTGCCCAACATACAAAGTACTGCTGTCGGTAACAAAAGGCACAGTTCCGAGAGCATGCAATTCATCCACCAGACCTTTAATGCAGGGTGCGGCTATGTGAGTATTATTGCCTTCTTCCCCGACGTGGACTTTTATCGCGGTAAAATCATTCTTCTCGAAACATCGCGAAAAATTACCGGCCTGAAACAATTTTTTTGCCTTTTGAGAAATTGACTTTTCACCCTCGTCAATCAATGCTTTTATAAAATAAACTTGTGACATTAATGCTACCTTATACGATTAAATAAAAACACACAATATTAATAAAGCTTTATGTTAAGCAGTCATCATACAGATGGAAATTATTATATAAATATATTTTTGTTATGCAAGCATTAGCTGAAAAATAAATCCTGGAGTAAAATCTTGACCCCGAGAGCGATGAGAATCAGACCTCCGACAGCTTCTATCCTGTTCTCGAAAAAATGCCCGAATTTCTTGCCTATATAAACGCCGAGATATGACAGAACGAAAGTCACAAG
>JARRRJ010000051.1:0-8201 GCA_037380865.1 Sedimentisphaerales bacterium | reverse complement strand
CGAGCCGTTTTTCTTTCTCTTTCCCGACGAATTTCCATTGTTTTTTTCAGGTGTATCCAATTTCAAGTTCTCCCTCAATTAAATTTTGAAATCTCTCTCGTGCACACGTATTCGTATTTGTAATCGGATTCTAAATAAACTCGCTCTTGGTACTTTTATGGTGCGCATGCGGTGCCACGGTAGTCTGAATTCGTTTCTTAGGTATTTCCGGGTCATCTTCGGTCAGCATAACTGTACCGAAAATCTTTTTGCACACGACTGTCATCATAAAAGGAAAATATACTTTTTGTCTCGGCCATCTTTTTCGCGGCTCGGTAAGCAGCTGAAAGAGAAATTCCGTACCTGTATTCTGGAAGAATTTAGGTGCTCTCTTGAGAGTGCCCGATGCTACGTCGAAGCTGCCTCCCACACCCATGCAGAAATTTACGTTGAGAGATTGCCAATTGTTACATATCCAGAATTCCTGCCTTGGCGAGCCCATGGCGACGAAAAGCAATTGAGCTTTGCTTGCGTTAATCTCGTCGATTACCCGATCTGAGTCTTTGAAATATCCATCTTGCCTTCCGACAATCTTAAGACCCGGGTATCGTTCTTCGAGCCTGGCGCAGGCGTTGGCATTGGACTGCGGTGAGGCTCCCAGGAGAAACACACGCCAGTTTTTTTGGGACGCCATGGAAAGGGTTTCGAAGAAAAGATCGCAGCCGGTGCATCTGCGTATCCCGGTGCCGTTAAGTATTTTCGATGCTACTGACATTCCTACGCCGTCGCAAATACAAGCGTCCGCCCGGTTCAGAATTTCCATCAACTCCGCGTCATGCCAGGCACGATAACACTTTTGGGGATTTATGGCGATCCAGAATGATTTACTGTCCGACTCTACGACCGTTTCGATACACTCGAGTGCATCGGAATAGGAAACAAACGGTACAACCGGAATACCCATTATATTTATGGATTCGGGAAGGTAAGCCGCTTTTCCTTTTCGCGCCTTCGCGACAGATTTGGTGTCACTCTTAATATCAGAAAGCTCTTGCGGCGGTGGAAACTCATCCAGGAGGCGACCCATGAGAGCAACCTGCCTGCACGTGACTTCAAGGAAAGCGTTTCTCGATGCTCTCAATGTTAGATTCGATTGCAGATCGGGACCTTCCTGATAAATCGGCAATACAAACTCAGCGGCTGAATTTCCGGGACTTTCTTCCGAGGCCTTCCAGAAGTATCTTTTTGCCGGATGTCCGTTGTCATACAGGCAGAGATTCATGTCCATGAACTTCATCTGTTTGGCCATGATACAGATTGACTGCCACCAGTTATCGAAGGTCACCGCCTGTCTCATACGGAGCTGTACATTCTCGAAACTGTTTTTGTCTTGCTTAATATGTTTCGAGATACTGCGGTTGCGCTTCAGAGCTTTAGTCGTTTCGGAGATACGTGCTGTACCAAGGTATATAAGCACAACTAAAACAAGAAACAGTCCGCCTGCGAATAGAAAGATCGTCCAGCCGCCGGTAGTGGTCAGCATAAATAATCCGATGCTCGCGCTGATCGCGGTTAATGCATAAATTACTATTACCGCGGTGAGCTGGGGAAGTCCCATATCCAGCATGAAATGATGCACGTGTCCCATCTCGGAAGAGAATATCGACCTGCGGTACAGTATCGTGCGGCGAATCATCGTGAACGCGGCATCGAAAACTGGAACACCCAGGACAAGCAAAGGAATAGCCAGGCCGACGAATGTAGCTGTCTTCGCCTGGCAGACGAGACTGCCTGCGCCTATCATGAAGCCGAGAAACATGGAGCCGCAATCGCCCATGAAAATTTTTGCTGGGTAGAAGTTGAAGAAAAGAAAACCTGTCACGCTCCCGAGCAGAACGAGCATCAGCATCGACATGGCAACCTGGCCGCTCCAGAGAGCCAGAAGGAAAATTGTCGCGCACACAAAAGCAGCTACTCCGCCCGCGAGGCCGTCCAGGCCGTCGATGAAATTCATTCCGACTGTTATTGTCACTATCCAGAGCACTGTGAGAGGCCATGCCAGCCACCTTGTATCTAACTCGAACAACTGTCCGAAAGATATGGATTGAAATGTCGTGCTTGATCCACATATCGCCAGTGACGCGACGACAAGGCATAGAAGCTTAACGTATCCCCGTAATGGATGCAGGTCGTCAACAAGCCCGACTGCGAAAATGAAACATGCTGCCGCAAGGAGTACGAGCAATTGCTTCTGCGATTGACGGAAAGAATCGCCTATAGTGTTGTCCATGAAAAAGAAGGGCACCACCAGGACAAGTGTCGATATTACAAATACGACTCCCCCGATGCGCGGTACCGGTTCCTGGTGTACTTTACGCGGACCCGGTGAATCCACCAAACGAAATCTTTTGGCCAGCCGCGATACGACCGGAACGAGAAGCATTGCTATTAGCAATGCACTGATATAGACTGCTAAATAGATTCTCACTTCTTTTCTCTTTACTGCTTTAAACCAATCATAAACTCAGTTTAGACTCCGTCCCCGTCAGTTGCAATTAAAGAAAAATGCTTATCACTGCAAATACTGCAACAATCCTGATGTATACGTTCTTATAGCTTTCAACGCTCCGAAGACGTGACTTCAGTTATTTCCTGCTTCAGCCCTCACGAACCTGCGTTGCTGGAAAAGGCTCTCCCTATTGCCTCCTACAGAGATTAATTACCCCAAGCTAAAGTTGTTTGAAATATATACATCTGCCTCCTGCCAATATTTTGTCAAAACGCCCCTCAAAGATGGATGTTCTTCCTAACTCTTTTTATTTTATAATTAGAGGTATTGTACAATAATTCGCCTGTTTTGTCAATAAATAAATCTCTTCCAATAAATGCACAAACACGGCGGAATCAAACGATATTCCTGTATAAAATGCCCATAATTCGGACCTGCTTAAATATATTGGGACGTTTGAACTTCTAAGAGGAATTCAACAGGTGTCAAAGCTTTGTCACACGGTATGAAATTTATGCTTATGGAATGGAACGAACGGCAAAACCGACGCTGAAATTTATGAAATGGCGCAGAAATTCGTCCAATAAAAAAATGAATCCTGAGAACCGCACTCTGTTTTGTATCGAAACAAATTATATATTACATTTTACTTAACGAGTCTTCTATAAGATATGTTCAGGCAGCTTGTGAGTTAAAATTGATAACAAAAAATAAACCGAAAGAGACAAGGTATTGCGGCGCAGTTCTTATCATGGTTATGATATTGCTCGCAGTCTGCTCTACTTTTGCAGTATCGATGGCAGCAATGTCACGCTCTAACATTACAATTGCATCGAATCAGAACAAGATCGACTCAGCCTTATCCGCCGCTCAATCAGGTCTTGAATGCTGCAGATTCGTCCTGTCAACACTCAACTTGCCGGCGACAAACAAAAACTATATCTCGCGTAATGAGGCGGACCAGGTCTGGAAAACTCTGTGCAGAAAATTGCAGAACACAGCGCTGGACGGTAAGTTCGTACCGTCTGCGGCGCGCTTCAGTGACGCGGCGGGAAGCGGAGACCAGATATCGACGAGGCCATTAAACTACGCAGACGATAACACAAGCTTTTCAATCAGGTTCTATCGATATGATAACGATCCCAACATTATCAAATTCGAATCGAGAGGAACATGCCAGGAAACGATACGAAATGTAAATATGGATCTACAGATTGCGAAAAGTCACAAGGTACTGAACTACGCAGTCGCAAGCAGGGGGCGAGTCTGGCTGACCGGAGATGCCAGAATTAACGGCGACGTCTTCAGCGCCTGGACTCGCGCCGAAGTGTCACCGTATTTTATGACAAGCGATTCAGCCGTGTTTGGGACAGTCAATACCGTCTTAACACTCGACCAGGTGGAACACCAGTCATACAGGCTTGAAACGCTGAACTCAGGCGCCGTGCCGGTAGATAAAGAACTTCAGCCTTTGGGCTTCAATTATGGTGACAGGTTTTACGGGCCGGGTGACAAAGTCAGAGCTTATCACGAGGGTATCAATTACGCAAGAAACATCAGTGAAATCCCAGGCCTCAGTATAGCAGATTACGATACAGATATGTATAACTCAGGCTTGAGAAATATAGAGGAATGTCCGTCTCCGCGAAGAGAGATCGAATATTTTCCCCATGCTCCCGGCAATTATAACTCTCCGAGAGACGGAACCTGCGCGAACACATGGAACAGGAAACTCTATCGTCATGTTTACGAAAACAGGATTTTTAAAAACGTCAGGCTTCCGGGCAACAGGAACGCTTTATTCAGGAACTGCACTTTCAAGGGAATTCTATATATCGATTGCAATAAAAATGCAATCGATTATTATAACAACGTGCGCTTCGAGAACTGCACTTTCAACGGAATAGTTGTCACCGACGTGCCGCAGAAGTTGAAGTGGCAGTGCAACTGTCTCTATTTCACGGGCCAGGCCAAATTCCAAAATACATCCGGCCTTCGCGCAGCGGCTATTCTCGCGCCGAACTTCAATATTAATTTCGGAAATACGAATCCTGACACAGGCGAATATAATATTATGACCGGCGTTATAATAGGCGGCGTTGTTGACATACGCGGCAGCGCGGAAATTCACGGCTCGATAATTTCCATGTGTGATACGAGTCAATGGCCGTCCGGGTACGTAACGAACATAGGAGCGACCCTAGAAGACGGCGGTTCGGAAACCGCTGAGCTCGGACGTTTCGGAGTAATCAATATCACGCCGGACCGAAACCAGTCACTCCCCGGAGGAATCAGGACGCCCATTATTGTCACGAACCTGCAGGAAACATATTCCGAAGGATAAATTCCGTCACGCACTTTTCAAACGGTGACTTTTAAGGCTTTCGAGAAAACATACTATTCTATATCTATAAATCTCTAAATAAGATGCGTAACTCGCGTTTATTCCAAAGCGATATCTGCTCCGAGTGACTTCATAAGCTCGGTAAAGCTCGGGAACGTTATGCTCATCGCTTCGGCAGTGTCGACTGTGCATCCTCCTTCGATCATCAGGCCTGCTATGGAAAGCGCCATTACGATTCGGTGGTCACCCCAGCCGCGCATTTGGGCAGGTTTGGGATTGCTTCCGTTGATTACAAGACCATCGGGTAATTCTTCGACATCCACATCCATCTTAGCCAGTTCTTTAGCCATACACGTAATGCGGTCGGTCTCCTTCGTTCTTGCCTGCGGGACATTCACAAGTCTTGTTTGTCCTTTCGAAAAGGCTGCTGTAACCGCCATAGCAGGAAGCGAATCAGGTGTCGCGTTCATGTCTATTTCCGTACCGTGAAGGTCTGATGCTTTTATTGTTATCGAATTGTCACCAACTGTGATATCTGCGCCCATCGCCCTGAGATAATCGACAACTGCTTTATCGGGCTGACTGTCAGAGAAATCCAGGCCGAGCAATGTCACTTCATCTCCGAGCAAAGCTGCTGCGCACAGGAAGAAAGTCGCGCTGGAAAAGTCGGCGGGGATCGCGCTGTCATAAGCAGTATATTTCTGCTTGCCCTTTACCAGGAATTTTTTCATCTGCTGATTTTCGTATTCTATATTCTGCTTATCTAACCAGTCCAGTGACATTTGCACATAGCCGGGCTCATTGAGCAGGTTGACTGCTATTTCCGTATCCTGCAATGCGAGCGGCGTGCATAAAAGCAGGCTGGTCAGATACTGGCTCGTGAACGCGGCGATGGGAGTCTTGCCTCCGAGGATTTTTCCCGTAACTTTAACCGGCGCTTTGCAGTCCTTGTTGAGACTCTCGCATCGCGCACCGAGGTTAATCAGAGCGTCCATCAGCGGCCCGATCGGACGCGAGCGAATCTGCTCGTCACCTGTAAAAGTAACGGATTCGCCCGGCCAGGCAAGCGATGCAGAGCCCATCGCAATTCGTAAAGTCGTGCCGGAGTTGCCCACGTCAATGACTTCCTTTGGAGCAGTAATATTGCCGCCAGTACCTGTTACCTTCCAGAGATTATCGTCGGATGTATCGATTTTCGCCCCGAGAGCCTTGTAGCAGGAGACAGCAGAAAGCGTATCGCTCGAGCTTAACGGACTTCTTATAAGACTTTCACCATCTGCCAGAGATGCAATCGCGACCGCCCGGATTGTATGCGATTTCGAGCCCGGAATCGCTGCAGTTCCCTTCAAACTGGATTTCTTCGTAATCAGCTTCATATACTATAAATCCTGAGAATAAATATGAAAATAAGGAATTACTGTCATTTTTGCCCAATTTAATACCAAATATCGCAGAAAAATGAAAGAATTTTTTTCTTTAAAACAAACTGTCAAAACCTGGATGCTGTCGGAGTCGAGAAAATTGGGTTTGTTTGACAACTTCGACTTCGCAGCACTCAGGACGCGGCACGAGCACATTTGTCCCGGCGCAGTCAGGGACGAAGCCGGATTGGCTTTGTTTCGCAACTTCAACTGTACAGCACTCGGAATGGAGAAGGGAACACGAGCAAATTGGGTTTGTTTCTACAATCCAGCATCCTTTCAGGATTTCAAATTTAGTGCTTAGCGTTTCCAACTGCAAGCCGGTGCATTGGCTTTGTTTCACATTTGATTCTTTGTTCTGCATTCTGTGTTCTATATTCATGCAAAATTGGGTTTGCTTCATATTTAATTCTGTTTCCAGTATTCTGTATCCTTGTTTAAATTGGCTTTTTTTATCACGGCGCAGCTGTAAATGAAACCGGATTTATCACAGCGTCAATGGCTGTAGTGTGTTCTGTGCACACCAAAACCTGCTTATTAGAATTGGCTTTGTTTTTGTAAGGTGACAATATTTGGAATTTGGAACTTATCGCTCAGGATTTTTTTGGTTTTGTTATCCCCCAATATTTAAACCATGCTATATCTCATTTTTCATATTGTTTGCTATTTTACAAACATTATTCCCGAAGTCAAGGAAATTCTGCGAAGATTCAGAAATACTTCCTGGATTGCGGAAAAAGAGGGTACAAAGAATATCTCATGACAAGACGCACTTAATAGCAGGAATAGAAATATGAATCCGGCAGCATCAGCAATTCATTCGAATCTCATTTCTGTAATTCATTTTTCATTCGCTCGAATTCTTCCTTGCTTATTTCTCCCTTTGCGTAGCGTTTTTTCAGGATGTCCATCGGCGTCTCTTGCGTTCTTCTTTCGCTTCCGCCTTTCGAACTTTGAGAAGCAAAGTAAATCAGGAGAACTATTACGGCTACTATTACCACCCACATAATAATACCTCCGTACCGGGAATTCATCATATTATGCCAGCCATTCATAGGGCCATAACCGTTATCCTGTGAAAAAGCTAAAATTGGCGCTATATTCAAAATAATAAAAAGAACTATTTTCAGCATGGCTGTGTTCCTGTCTACTATATGCTCTCAATAAAGTTTTTTAGTTTTGTCTCTATATCTTCGGCAATTGTCTTGAGTTCCTGGTTATCAATCGTTTGCATCGCGACAGTGGGTTTTATCGCTGAGACTACAACGTGGTCGTTTTTTTCGTATACGATGACATTGCACGGGAGCATAAGGCCGATATTTTCTTCGGCTTCTATCGCCTTGTGCGCGCTGGGAGGATTACATACTCCTAATATTAAATATTTTTTGAAATCGATTCCGAGCTTTTCCTTAAATTTTTCTTTCAAATCGATTGTAGTAAGCACTCCAAATCCTGCCTGCTTGACCTTATCTATCACTTCATTGACAATCTGCTCGAAGTCTTTATTCAGTTCTTTTGTAAAACCATAGTCAATCATGTCACTTATTCCCCTTTTTGTTTCTCTTCACTTTTTTCAACCTGTAGGTATTTTGCATTTATTGCGACTATTACAGTTGAAAGCGCCATGAGAGCCGCACCTATCGCCGGGCTTAAAATTATTCCGAAATGATACAGAACACCTGCGGCCAGCGGTATGGCAACGACGTTGTAGCCGGTGGCCCATATTAAATTCTGTACCATCTTGCGATAAGTCGCTCTTGCCAGACGAATTATCGCAGTCACGTCACGCGGGTCGGAGCGAACCAGCACAATGTCCGCGGATTCTATTGCGACGTCAGTTCCCGCGCCGATTGCGATACCGACGTCCGCCTGTGTCAGCGCCGGCGCATCATTGACTCCGTCGCCTGTCATAGCAACGATAAGTCCCCGTTCCTGGACCTCTTTGACT
>JARRRJ010000050.1:0-14591 GCA_037380865.1 Sedimentisphaerales bacterium | reverse complement strand
CGAGTTTCTGTATTGCCTGGAGACCTGGATCGGTATCTCTGATTCTGAGTCCATAACGAGGTTCGGTATTTTCTTCAAGCAGGCTTTCTCTTAAAGCTTCTATATCGACGCCCTCCGCATTGCGAGCGACAGGCTTTGAATTGGCGGCATGATAATCACTTACAAAAAACCCAGCCTGCCTTGCGACTTCGTCTTTCACTTCTTTTTCGAGCGTCTGAGGATTCAACACAAACATGTTCCTGTTGAACAAGCCCATAGGAATCATTGGCCATGTGCGTGAAAGTGAGCGGATGGAATTGTCACGTGCCAGCCTTATTGGCTGGAGAGCTTCAGTGTATATGAAAGTATTGTAAGTCGGCGAAGCCGCACCTGTAACTTTGATGAAAACTGTCACATTCAGGCTCAAAGGCGCTTTTTCAGAAGCGATATCGGAATTCTCTGCGAGCTTGATATCCGCTTTTTGAAGAGCCTTAACAACTATGTCCAGGAGGTCGTCCCGCGCTAATGTTTCTATTTTGGAGGCAGAGCTCAATTCTGTTGCGCCGGCTTTTATAATTTCTATCTGCACCTGGGGAAAAACCTCTTTGACGCCCTTGAGAGTTGAAACACCAAACAGAGCTTCCTGTAACTGGTCCAAGCTGAAGGACGCTCTCTGGGCATGAGCTGTGATGGAAACAAAACAGATTGTAATCATGCCGAAAATCGCATTTTTTATCATTTTGTACCTCCTTCGATTAGTTGTTCTGAAAAATCTTTTTTCTTATTTTGCCACCAGTCTTTCCAATATTTTATATATTCCTGTTCATGTTCCTGGTAATCTTTTTGCCGCTCTTCAAGACTTTCTTCAGTTTTTTGATTTGCAGAGAAATAGTATTCATTTCCCTTGAAACTGCGATAAAAATCATCAGGCTCCCACGAGTTTGAGTAATCTCCATTAATGCATTTTCTTAGAGCGGATACGGCTGTTTGTCGAACATATACATCTCTGTCATCAAGCAGTCGCACTATAACAGGAACACTTTTTCTTTCAAACCGAATCCATAATATATTGGCGATAGCTTTTCGCATCTGCTCGCTGTTTTTAACAGAATTACAATCAAGCGCCTGATTGAAGAATTCCGCATAATCAAATTCACGCAATCCTCTATAAATTTCATGAATTCCATCTTCTCTTCGTATAATTGTACGATTGTTCATATCATATACTGTCCTGCGTGTGGCAGAGTCCATTGTCTCTAAAAGCCGAACTTGAAGATCCGATACACTGAAATTCTGTATTTCATATTTTTTCATCGAATCATTTTTGTCAAATACGGAAGGATTAGTTCTTAAAAGCTGTAAAGGGCCTTCAATACCGGGGGAGACATCTGCCTGAAAGCATGAAATATAAGATATATTTCTAATCACAAAATCTTTGCTTTTACATGATCTAATCAATTCTTTCTGTATCTTACCAAGCATTAGAGCATTTTTATCAAATAATTCCGTATTGCTTAGTGATGTCCTGAAATTCTTGATTATTTCTTCACTCTGAAATCCAAGTTCTTCTGCCGCTTGCAGCTTTATGAATTCATCATCTGATTCACACCCGGCCAGAAACTCGTCAACAAGTCTCATATTTGGCTCGTCACCAAAATTATGCTTAAGCACTTCAGGTACAACTCGCAGCTTGCTTTTGATGCTATTCAGTTTGTATTGATCCTTCTGCTTTTGTAAAAATACTATACAAATTTCTTTTTCTGATAATCCTGTAATGAGATTTGAGATTGGAATGCCTGTATCGATATTATTGCCTATTGGATATTCGAATTCAATTTCGATCGATTCAGGACATTTACCTTTAATAACAGATAAAACTTTAGCAGTTGCTTTCATTCGATATGCCTTTAGACCACTCATAAATAACTGAGAATTGCTTACAGGTTCCCCCCTGCTAATAGAAATGACTTTAATTTTACAGACTAAATCTGAGTTATTAGTCTGCAGGGGAGAATCTAAATACCAGCCGTTAGAACCGAGAGGAAAAGCATATATCGGTGCTAATAAAGAGAATAGAAGGACGTCAACAAAAACGAATATAAACCATTTTCGTGTATTCATAGATCCTTACCTTAATAGAATTTCATTTTAATAATTTCAGCTCTCATAATTGGGCAGGCATGGCAGCGCAGCGTATAGAGACTTGTTAAAAGACAAATCCTTAATATATAATCTCTCCTTTTTGCCATTTTTGGTCTCCTTTCAATGTTTTTTGACCAACTAAGCATTAAGTTTGCAAAATTAGCGCAGAAAACCTTTCTCTATATAGTTAATACGACGAAACACATAAAAGGTCACAGTTTTTTTCGAGATTTTTACAAATTTTTTGTGGTCTCTATAAGTCTATTATGCGGAAAGACTTACATCGCAACCACAGAAAGAAAACAGACTTAAGTGTTGATGTGGAGGACCTTTGCGCCGTCGAAGCCGTTGAATTTTGTCGAGGAAGCGGTGCTGTACGCACCTATGTTTTCTGTGTAAAGGCAGTCTCCAATTGCCAAATTTCCAGGCAGATGCTCAGCCAGCGAGATTTTGTCGAAACTGTCGCAGGTCTGGCCTACTACGGCACAAATCTCTTTTTTTCCTCTTTTGAAGGCATGAAAATTCGGAATCCAGTGGTCATAGACAACACCTGAAAACGTGTGATAGACGCCGTCGTTGATATGGTAGAAAATCTTGTTATCCCTTTTTGCTTTTCCAATTATTTCGGTAACGAGCGTCGACGATGTCGCTACAATAAACCTTCCCGGCTCTGCGATAATTTCCGTTTCTTCGGGAAAGAACCTCTCGAATTCAGCGTTTAATACAGAAGCAAGTTTCTCGAACCTCGGAACATTGGAATCATAAAGAGCAGGGAAACCTCCGCCAATGTCGATTATATCCAGCTCGTATCCCTTTTTTCGCGCTTCGTTAAATATTTCGGAAGTTATGCTCAGCGCCGCGATGTAGTTCTCGAAATTAGTGCACTGGCTTCCCACGTGAAAGCTAAGACCTTCAACTTTGAGACCAACATCAAAGGCCTTTTTTATCAGGCTCGACGCATCCGAAGGCTCTGCTCCGAATTTCGAGCCCATTTCTATCAGCGAGCCTGAATCCGGGACTTTTAATCGAAGAATCAAACCTGCTTTGCGGCAGTATTGTTTTATTTTTTTCAGCTCTTCGATGTTATCGTAAGTTACAAGAGGCTTGTATTTATTTATTTTTTTCAGTGTGTCCCTGTCTTTAATTGTGTTCGAAAAAATGATCTTGTCCCAGATAAAAAACTCTTTCTTCTTTTCCCTCCATTTTTCGATAAGACTGTACACTTCTATAAACTCGTTATAAGATGCGACGTCGAAACTCGAGCCTTCGTTAAATAGTGTTTTTATTATTTCCGGGTCCGAGTTTGCCTTGACCGCATAATAAGCCTGTACTCTCGGAAGTGCTCTTTTGAACCTTCGATAGTTTTCCCTGATTATTGTATGGTCGATAATATGCAGAGGAGAACCATGCTTTTTTACAAGTTTAAGAAGTAAGTTTTTTTCCATTTTTTCCTCTGTCATTCCCGCGCAGGCGGGAATCTATTATATCGATACCAAAGTGGTTACCCGCCTGCGCGGGTATGACAATGTGAAACAGTCAATCCGAGTCAAGAAGCTCCTCGAGCATATCCATTTCTTTGGGAGAAGTTTTTCTGAAATTCTCGAAATACGAATCTTTTAATTTTTTCATTAATTCATCTTTCCTGTCGTAAAGCCGTTTAAGCTTTTTTGCTCGTGCATTTTGCATTACATAGGAAGTTATCAGCGGCAGGGCAATCGTGGAATCGGTGTAAACTATGACGCTTTTCTCAACTTCGTTCGGATCGATTTTTCCCCATGTCACAGCTTCTTTGGGAGTTGCGCCGGAAAGGCCTCCCGTATCAACTCTTGCGTCAGTAATCTGGATAAAATAGTCCTGCCCGACTTCGTTGATTCTCAAAATCTCCTGAATCTGCGGCTCGGTCTGAAGCATGAAATTCTTCGGGCTTCCTCCTCCGACCAGAATCACGGCTGTTTTGCCTTTTTCATATATTTTTGCATTCAGAATAATCGCGGTCGATTCGTTCACGTCGATACTCGGATTTATTCGCAACTTGAAATTTTCGCTGAGCACTTCAAGGCCCGCAATGTTCATGCCGAGAGTCGAATCTCCGGGAGAAGACGTAAATACGGGAATGCCTGCTCTGTAGGCCGCCGCAAGGATGTTCACTTTCCCGAGTTTGTTTTCCCTCTCGACTTCGTTCATGATTTTACCGAGATGATAGTAGAATTCCTGGGTTCCCATTTCTTTCTGGAACTCTTTTCTCGTCAGGATTTTTCTGAGCCTTCTGTCGGTTTCCATGAGAACATTTTCATAATCGAATAGCACATCATAAATCCGCGTCACTCCGACTTGCCTTAAGTCACGATCGTCCACGTTCGGGCTGCCTTCGTAAAGAGGAAGATTGAAGGTGTAGTGCATATCGTGATACATGTTTGCGCCAGTCGCGACAATCCAGTCGACAAAACCATGCTCGATTAAAGGTATAATAGAAGAAGCCATCCCTGCAGGAGTGAGCGCGCCCGCGAGGCTCATTCCGACTGTGACGTTTTCTTTGGAATATTCTTTAACAATCAATTGCGCAGCGTCCTTGATTCTTCCGGCATTATAAGCATTGAAAGTTTTTTCAATTAAATCTGTTACCGAATAATCCTTTGTAATCGGCTCGGGAAGAATTCTCTTTCCAGACAGATATCGCGATTTTTGGGGACAATTATGCTCCATTTTTTAATTACCTCTAAAATCTTAAACTTACATAGCGGGTAGGGTGGGATTCTTCTCCACCCTACTTTTTTACTGTATCGGGATTCGCAAAATCGTCAATGAGTACGGCTGAAACTCATAGGAAAAACTCGGACTTCTAACTGAAATCGATGCATCCGAAGGATAGATCTTCCTTGGCTCAACAAGTGAATTTTCATCCTCAAGAGTTTTTGCGCTCAATATAGTTGTTTTAGCCTGCGGCCCGGCTCTTCCGGCTCCCTGAAGCTCGATAGTTGCACTAAGCGGCTCTGGCGAAGCATTGACTGCCTTAACGATAACTTCACGCGTTTTCCAGTCGAAAGTGCTGCTGACGGACAATGCTTTTTTGCTGTCATCCAGATTCGGGACTCCACTTGTCTGAATAGATAAAAGATTCGTACCGGGATTCAGGCTGAAAAGTTTTTGCACATAATAATTGGCAGAGCCGTAAGCATTGAGATTATCAAACCAGATCAAATCGGGGCGCCACTGCCAGGCGTCTTCGCTCCCGAATAAAGGTGCATAACAGGTCATTCTCACGATGTCTGCGTTGCGTTCCATCCCTGTGATGAACGCGGCTTCATAGAGGGCGCTCTTCCAGTTATTACGATTGTCGGGACTGGCGACTCCTACACTTTGTGCGGCGTATTCGCCCACAAAAATCTTCGGGCCTGATCGGTCGGTTTTGTCATACCAGTTAGTATTTTCCAGGAACCAATCAGGATTGCGATAAAAGTGTTCATCGACAAATTCAGGTTTCAACTGGCGCCATTGCGACCAGAGAAAATCGATTTCCGCCTGGCCATTCGGGAAAATGGTCGCGTCTGAGCCGGTTGCGGCGATCAGCTGCATATCGGGATATTTATCCTTGATGGCTTTTGCAAAGACCTTATAGCGATCTATATATTGCGGTCCCCATTGTTCGTTTCCAATTCCAATCATCTTCATATTGAACGGTTCCGGATGACCCATGTCGGAGCGAATCTTCCCCCATTCGCTCTCGGCTGGTCCATTAGCGAATTCGATCAGGTCAAGAGCGTCCTGAACAAACGGATCGAGCTGGTCCATCGGAACGAGCTCAGCCGTATTGAACTGACATGCCATGCCGCAATTGATAATTGGAAGAGGCTCTGCTCCGATCTGTTCGGAAAGCACGAAGAATTCGTAAAATCCAAGGCCGAAAGATTCGTAATAATCAGGCGTCAGACGATGTCCGAATTCCGTGTTCCAGCGGTCGATGATAGTTTTACGTTGATTAATATCACCAATAGTGTTTTTCCACTGGTAGCGATTTCCCAGGTCGCGTCCTTCGACGATGCAGCCGCCGGGGAATCTCAGGAAGCCCGGCTTCATATCTGCCAACATCTGTACCAGGTCTTTTCGCAGACCCGGGACAGGCCTGTCCATGAGTGGGCTCGTTACAGCGCTGTCAGCCGGAAAAAGCGAGACCATATCCACATCCAGAAGACCTATTCTTGTGCCCAGAAGATTTAATGTTGCTTTTGCATCTGTTTCAGTGGGCACAATTTCGACTCTGTAGTTTTTCCAGCTATTTGTTACATCGTTAATAGTAGCCTGGCCAATAACGCGGCCGTTTGAAGAGCTTAGCTCGACTTTGAACGACATGGTTTGCATGGGAGCCCTGGCATAAACTGAAAACCAGTAGGTTTCTCCCTGTCGCACTCCCATGCCGCGGAAGCCTTCGTTGCTGATTCCATATCCGTTCCGGCCTGGATCTCTGACTTCGATATGCATGTAATGCGGATTAGCTTTTTCGAAAGGATTCTCGTCGCGAATTGACAGGCTGCCGCGAGAGCCTCCGGCCGCAAGCCTGGTCCAGCCCATAACTGCGTTCTCGGGAAACTCGAATCCCCGATTTTTTACGAGCTCAGTGTACAGTCCTCCGTCGGCGCCAAAATTGATGTCTTCGAAGAATATACCGTACATAGTCGGACTGATTTGAGCACCGGGTTTACCGGCCTGGATAATTATCTTTGTCTGGGCGCAAACAAGTGAGGTACAGGTCATAAGAAATAAGAAACCCACTACTGCCTTTTTGATGAAGCATTTCCTGAACATAATTTACTCCTCGTTTAAAAACAAAACTATGAATAATTTACAGGGGTTAGTATTATACACGTAAACCGAACAGAGTCACAAGTGTCAATTTTGCAATATATATATATGTGGGTTGCATCTGACATGAAAGCAAAAGAAGACGGCAGGAATGTGAAAAACCTCACGTTAACTGACGAGTGCCGACCTCACAATAAGTCTGCTTCACAATTTTTGACGACTTGACTTGATTTAAAAAGCCAACGGTCGGATTCGAACCGACAACCACTGGTTTACAAAACCAGAGCTCTACCGTTGAGCTACGTTGGCATATTCGTTTCAGACCAGCCTCCTGAGCCGAAACGAAACTCTATACAGTACAAAGAATCGGATAGTTCTGCAAGAGAATTGAACAGAAATTGCAAATTTTGCAGGAGTTGCGACCGAATATGCACAAAACTCGGGTCTTCGGCTATCCGGTAACAGAAACAACACCTCAATCGCGAAATCTGTATTTCAGCAATATCTCCGTTGTCAACGCCGAAAGGGCGGCTCAAATTCTCGGCCTGCCTGAGATGCCGCTCGAAAACCTTCAGCTTCGAAATATAGAGGTCCATTCTGCAAAATCAGGGATTCAATATCGACAAACCGAAGGTGCAAAATTCGAGAGTCAGGTAGTCAACGCTCAGAATGGTCCGGCACTTGAAGTACGGAACGCCTCGGATCTTCAGATTGATAAATTCACAACTCAAAAACCTGGTCCTGATACGAGTGTGATTCTTCTTGAAAACGTCGACAGCGCTGTAATTAGCGATTGCTGTGCCGCAAGGTATCGAAAAGTTTGTTGAGCTGAGAGGGAACGAAAATAAGTACAATAATGTGTCTCGTCCGGATTTTTAGAATCTCGCCCAGTAGGGCAGAGATATATAGAAATCAGAAAAATTGCGGCTTTGGCTGCCTCGATTCCCTATTTTTCGTTCTCAATAGCTCATAAAAGGTGTTTTGTAATTGACACGGCGCTTTTAGACTGCTATAATTAAAATTGAGTTTGGGGTACAACGTACAGGGTGAATAAATTAGAGGCCGGCTAGCTTTTTTAAGTATTCTGTTTCTGGTGCCTTTTGGGTGCTCGATGTCGCAATTGGGTGAAACTGCGGCAGAAGGACACAGACGACATCTGAGAATTCTTCGCCTTTATAAACCGGAATTGGTGACAGATATCGATCAGGTTCTGTTTCTCGATCGGCCTAACAGGCTGACAGAAAAAAGAATACCCTGATAAAAATTTCGCAACCCCGGTAGGGACGAGATACAGGAATGTTTATGGAAGTTGGGAATGGGAAGCGGTTAACGGTCCCAACCCCGTACCTGTTACAAATTTAAAGGGATTTGATTTGTGGAAACACTCGTCGACTATTTCAGCCGGGTCGCAAACCAGGGCTGGTGGCGTGTTGCTATTGAACTAATTTTTATCGGGCTGGTAGTTTATTGGATAGTTGATTTTCTTGAAGGCACTCGCGGTGAAAGGCTTTTTCGCGGCGTTTTATTTATACTCATTTTTGGTTTCCTTGTCCTGAAGTTATTCGTCGACACTCTCAAACTTGAGCAGCTTCAATTTATTTACGGACGATTTCTGATTGGCATGTTGATAGTGACAGTCGCGGCTTTTCAGCCTGAAGTGCGAAGGGTCATGGTCCGAATAGGTCAGAGCGGCTTCTGGTCTGCGACGTCTCAACATCTTTCGAGAACAGGCGAAGAAATTGCCGCTGCTTTGAAAGATCTCTCGCACGCTCGAATCGGAGCAATCATAGTCATTGAAAAAAGGGTTGCGCTGGGAGAATTTATCGAGACAGGAGTTCCAATCGATGCGCGCGTAACGGCTGATCTAATTAAGACTATATTTTATCCCGGTACAGCTTTGCACGACATGGCAATAATAATCCGTGGCGATAGAATAGTCGCTGCCAGAGTTCAACTGCCATTGGCTGAAGCGGCGCTTGTAAGCGGGCCGGAACTCGGATCCCGTCATCGTGCCGCAATAGGCATAACGAGCGGTTCCGACGCTTCATGTCTGGTTGTCAGCGAGGAAACGGGAACTATTTCTTTGGCCGAAAACGGTCAGCTCACACGAAACGTCGAGGAGTCGAGACTGCAAAAATATCTGGCTGCCGTAATTGCCTGAGTTAAAGACGGAACAGTTGACATAAAAACGCAATGATAAAGAAAATAAAATTCAGCAAGTTAGCTTTAGTACTCTTCTTAACAGTGTTGATATGGGTCTGGGCAAACCGCGCTCTCGATGAGACTTATTCCATTTATAATGCTACGATTGTAATGGGCAGGACCAGGCCAAATCTCTGGGTCAGTTTCCCACAGGGAACTGTGATCGATATTAATGAAATTGATGTTACAGGACCGACATCAAGAATTAACAGTATAGAACAGATAATAACAAATGATCCGAAGAAGCTTGAGTTTCCTCTTATTCCTGAGCAGTTCGGGATAGATAAAGCGGGACCACAAACCCTCGATGTTCTGGAGATTATAAAGAAAAGCAACTGGATACAGAAGACAGGACTGACGGTAGTCAGTTGTGACCCGTGTGAAGTTGTTGTCAGCGCAGTTGCTCTTACTCGACAAGAACTGAATGTTCAATGCTATGACAAAGACGGTCTGCCCAAAGAACTTGAGAACGCTCAAACAGTGAGCATGCTTGTACCGCCGGACTGGAGAGACCCGGCACGTGTCGAACTGTCGAGTGATGAAGTTCAAAGAGCGGTAAAACAGCCAATATCTAAAACTCCATTTATAATCCTCCCGAATGGTCAAAGAATAGACGCTGATAAAGCTGTGGAGATAAAACTATCTCCCCAGGAAGATATGCTGCCAAAAAAGGTTGAAAATGCGACCGTTGTATATTCTTTCAGCGAGAATTCATTGAATCGACAATACAAAATTGACGTTGAAAATATGTCCGAGATTCTGAACATAGAAGTATTTGCTACACCAGCAGCAAAAGATGCCTACGAAAGCCAGTGGTCCCAGGTCGAACTGGAAATACACGACGATGATGTCGATACGACCAGGAAAGACGAGTTTGTTCGAAGAGAGGTGAACTACAAGTTACCTGAAGAGTTTGTCAGGCTGAACCAGATAAAATTAGCTCGCCCGAAAGCTACGGCTCAGTTCACAGTGACACCTCTGCCTCCGGCTGAATCTCTGCCGTAACTGCTGCCGTCTTGACTCTGAAAACTATGACTGTTTCTATAGTCATCCAGGTTGCGAGTAGAGTAATACCGCCACCGATTACCAGAAGCAGCCACTTTCCCTGAGTAAAATATTCTATCTCACTTTGCACCATAGACCAACTTGTGATTACAAGCATAATGACGCATGGTATAGCGGTAATCAGGTATTTAACACCCGCCTTTTGTCTGAGATACAGCGTTATCACGAGCAGGGCCAGTGCCGCCAGCAGTTGGTTCGCGCCGCCGAACAAAGGCCATAGTACCATAGCACCCGTACCGTTTGCCCCGGTTGCGAAAGCAAGACCCGCCGCTGTAAGCACAGCGAAAGTCGTTGCTGTCCACCTGTTTTTCAAAAAAGGAATATGCAAATCGTTTGCAAGCTCGCTCACGACATATCGCTGAATTCTCGTGGAAGTATCGAGAGTTGTGCCTGCAAAAGATGCGATAAACACTCCCATTAAAGTTATGCCAATACTTTCCGGGATACCAATTTTACCCATCATATTTGCAGCTCCTATTACTACTGGCGCAATCTTGTCCGGCAGACCTTTTGATCCTATCCATGTACTATATTGATGCAGCCAGGCGGCATTGCCTGTCAGAACTTCTCCCGTATCAAGTTTGAGAGCCATTCCAATGCCCGCTCCAACACAGACCAGAACCAGTACTGCCAGAAAGCTCTCGAGCAGCATTGAGCCGTATCCGACGAAGAGCGAATCGGTCTCTTTCGAGACCTGCTTTGCACTTGTGCCTGAAGCGACCAGTGAATGAAACCCGCTTATTGCACCGCAGGCAATGACAACAAATAGAAACGGCCAGAATGGAGGTGTGTTTTCAGGAAGGTTATTATTCAACGCAGGAGCTACCAAAGGCAGGCCGCCTGAAAAAGTAGCAAAAACCACACCGGTTACAAGCAAACCCATGGCGATAAAGAGCTGCCAGGCATTTATATAATCCCTTGGCTGAAGAAGAAACGTCACTGGGAGTGTCGAAGCTATCCATGCATAAATCAGAAGAATAATCACCCATATACCTGTTGCGGGTATCCCGGCAAATGTACCTAATTCAAGGGGAAAATAACTGCCAATCAGGATAGTAAGATACATTCCGCCAACGGCAATTGCTGTTGCGAGGATAACGTTTGCGCTCTTTTTGTAAACAGCATATCCCAAACCGATTGCAATGGGAATCTGTATCCAGACTGGAATAACTGCACGCGGAAACGTGGTAAATACCGAAGCGATAACCACACCGAATACTGCGATGACTATTAAAAGTGCTAAGAATACAACCGCGAAAAATATAAATCTTACTCGCACATTGATATATTTTGCAGCTGCTTCCGATATAGACTTGCCTTCATTGCGAATTGAGACTATAAGAGCGCCAAAATCGTGGACCGCTCCCATAAAAATAGAGCCGAGAAAGACCCAGAGAATAGCTGGGAGCCAGCCCCAGATTATGCCAATTGCAGGCCCGACAATGGGACCTGTGCCCGCGATGGAAGTATAGTGATGACCGAAGATAATACCCCTGCGCGTTGGGACGTAATCTATGCCGTCGCGCAGCCGCTCCGAAGGAGCCGGACGACGAAGCGACCATACGTGTGATAGGCTATAATATAACCTCCTCCGCAAATCAATATAAGTAATAGCGTATCCATTTTTGAACCTCGAAATAAGATCTGCAGAATTCTTATATAAATCAGACCAGCTCTTTTCTGTGCGATCTTGCCAGAAGTCTTATCGGCACTTCTTCAACAGGCAGGAGCGATCTAAGTCTGTTTATTATATACTTTCGGTAATTTTCTTCAAATAATTCCGGTCTGTTAACGAATAAGAGTATTGTAACGGGATTTATGGCTATCTGAGCGGCGTAATACAATTTTGGTCTGGCTTTTCTACCTTTGCTCGCTCCAGTCTTTTCTTTTTTGATTGTCTCAAAAGCCTTGTTGAGCTTCGAAGTCGGTATCCACGTCGTTGCCTGTTTGAACAATTCCGAAGCGAGGTCGAGCACACTCTGAATATTTTTCGATTCAGTCGCGGTAGTAAAAGCTATCGGCGTATATTTCAAGGCAGGCAGGATTTTTGTTAAGTAATTGTGATAATCGTCAGTGGAAGCAACATTTTTGGCAAGGTCCCACTTGTTTACGACGAGGATACATGTTTTATATTCTTCTGTAATAATTTTCGCCAGTTTTTTGTCGACCTGGGAAACAGGTACCGTCGCATCGATCATAAACAGAACAACGTCTGCGCGTCTGATTGAGCGTGTTGCGCGAACGTAGCCATAGAACTCGATACTATCCGACATCTTGCCTATTTTTCTCACACCTGCCGTATCGATAACTGTGATTGTTTTGCCGTCCTTCTCGAATCGGACATCCACTGCATCTCTTGTAGTTCCCGGAACCTCGCTAACTATTACTCTCTCGGAACCTGCCATCGCGTTCACGATTGAGCTTTTGCCTGCATTCCGTTTTCCGACAATTACAATCTTCATCGATGGTTCTGCAGGCTTTTCAGTCTTAATGGACTGGAGCTTCTCGAATATCATATCAAGCAGGACGGATTTGTTTATATTTTCCGTTGCAGATATGCACAGGAAATCTCCGAAGCCAAGCTTTGAAAATTCCGCTGCCGCCGGGAACAACTTCGCATTATCTGCTTTGTTTGCTACTCCAATCACATTAAGGTTGGTCTTTCTCAATATTTGAGCGATATTTTTGTCGAGGGGAACAAGGCCGTCACGAATATCGACCATAAAAACCACGAGATTAGCCGTCTCAATCGCCTTGAAGATTTGCTGCTCGATATGATTGCTGAGCTGGTCACTGTCAACGATGCCGTAACCGCCTGTATCTACAAGCTCGAAATACTGGCTGTCCCTTCCGATAAAAGTGCTTACACGATCTCTGGTCACGCCCGCGGTCGGCTCGACGATACTTATCATCTGCCCCGCGAGTGCGTTAAGAAGACTGCTCTTGCCAACATTAGGCCGCCCGATTATCGCAACTACAGGTAACGCCATAAAACACCCATGCTTTAAAATCAACCTAAAATTCCATTATAACAGAAATGAAAGAAAAAATAAAATCTTAAGAATTCTCATGATTGTACTGGAAGACCTGCTCTATTGGTACGCCGAAGGTTTTGGCTATTTTGAAGGCTAAGGGCAGGGATGGTGCGTATTTGCCTGCTTCGGTGGCGATAATTGTCTGTCGAGTCACACCAACTTTGTCAGCCAGTTCCTGCTGGGTCATTTGACCATTTTCGAAACGCAGCCTGCGAATATTATTTGTCAGATGCTCACTACCCATTTTCTTCCTCAAGAGCACTTTGGATAATAATTGCCGTGGACTTAGTCAACTGGTAAGCAAAAAGAGTTCCCCAAAAAACTACAGGTAAATAAATAATTTTAATAGAATTTCCGGCACCGAAACCTAACCAAGGGATAAAACATGCTAAATAGAGAAATATTATCAAAACGGAAAGTGACATTGCATTTGCCCGCTGCTCGATAAATTTCTCTCGCTCATCGAAGCCGGCCTCATAGCTTTTTTTCTTATGTATTATTAACGCGACAGGAATGATTATGCTTATCATCATCAAAAAAATTATTACCTTGATATAATTAAATCCTTTCTCAATCCTGCTTATTACCAAAATAAGACACAGTATCGAAAACAAGCTGGCAAATGTTACAACAATAAGATTAACCCATGCTGATTTTTGTAATTTACTCATGATTGTTCTCCTTGTATATCTCTGCTGTATTGAACTCGGATAGCAATTGATTCTGCGAAATTGATACTTAAAAGACTCAATATTATAATAGGAAAAAGTGAGTTTATAGAAATCGAATTAAGCGGGCCAACAGCAATAAACGTAACAAGCATGACAAATGACAAGACCAGGGGCATTGTAAATAAACCAACAAACGCGGCTTTTTTGTGAATCATTCTGACGCGCTCGTCAAAATATTGACCTCCCAGTTTTTGATATTTACTGCGTAATATATATGACACCAGAATCGGAGCAAATACTAAGATGGTTATAGTGTCAGCAATAGCATTAAAAAGAATGTTATTGGAATGGAGTTCAAGGAGTTTAATTGTCAGTCCCACTGCCAATAGAACAAGATTGAAAACGGTAAATTTCTGTATTTTTCTCATGACTCCTCTCCTTTACCTGTCCTGCCGTACTGAATGAGAGTTGATATTGACATCGCAAGACATTGACAGAGAACAGCTATCGGAAACAGATGAGGAAACCATTGCGTCTGTATTTTGGCCTCCGGCGCTATACCAATCGGTAAGTAGGAAACGAGAATCACGAGCAGATAAACTGCGCCAAAGCCGGCCAGGTAAGCATTTGTCTCAATCTGCTTATCTCGTTCGTCAGATACAACTTCGCCTTTTTTCTTTTTGATGATACGGCTTATAAT
>JARRRJ010000049.1:0-11312 GCA_037380865.1 Sedimentisphaerales bacterium | reverse complement strand
ATAGACTGTTAATAGCTTCTCCAAAGCTTTCTTGAGTTCTGTCAGTTCGGTCTGTTTGTTATCGGATTCTATCGCTTTGACGGCTTTACTAATTGATAATATAGCAATAGTAAACTCTCTGGAGCAGAGGTCCTCAAAACTTAAACTTTTGGTTTCGGGTTCATTGCTGTTATTATGTGCAGCACCGGCAGCGGGAGAATTATTCTCTGTACCTGATTTACTGATTGCGGATCGCCGCTCCTCAAGGATTGAACTTCTTTTTCTTGCCGAAGTACCTGTGTTTGCAGCAGGCGCATTCGAACTGGTAGAAGCTAATACAAGACTCATCTTACAGATCGGACAGGTTCCCGGCGCAGACTGCCGTATTTGCGGATGCATCGGACATATCCAGATTTGCGGCATACCAGCCAGGGATATTGAAGCTGCACTAACGAGACAAATGGTTAATAATATTATCTTTTTCATTTTTCACTCTCCAACCATAAAACACACTTCGTATTAAAGTCAATAACCGACTATAGAGGTTATTAACGTGACTTCCACATGTATATCCGAAATTTTAAGATCACCTTATATTCAAGGCCTGCAAATTTTCTCGTTCTTGTCATTCTGGCAAAAGTTTGCAGAGCAGGTCGGTCAAATATTCGTAGGAGGTCTCTCCAACAGCGCAATAGGAATATTTATCCAGACGAGTAGTTATCATTTTACATTTGGCAAAAGAGCCTCTATAAAAAACATGGTCATTTTGCTCGAACGAGCTTTCCATTCCCAGCGAATCGGGCTCGTCAGTGACGATGACGATGCTCATGATTCCCTCGGGCGTATCGACAACATAACTTCCGGCTATCTGTCCCCTGAAGTGCCTTACACAGCAGCCGCGAAGCGCCATTCCCTGGCCCGGAACAGGCATCGAAGGACTGAATCCGAGCTCGTTCGTAAGATATTGAGCCAGTTTCTCCGGATCCGACTCACTATAAAATTCGTGATTACCCGCAACATTGTTCTGATGGATTTGGGCTAAGTCTGCCGGTGCGGCCATGGCCGTGCGCGGCCCCGCCGGGTAAATGTCAAGAATGCCTGCAATCACAAGTACCGCGGCAGCCGCGGGCCAGGCTATTGTCTTAAATGGAGCCGCCCTGAACAATCTGATGCGCCGAACTTCTTTAGTCTTTTCAGCGGAACGAATGAGCTTTCCCCGAACCCTTTCAACAAATTCTTCATCGGGTTTGACCGAAGCTAAAGCAGTGCGCAGCCTTTTCGTTATAGCCCCTGTTCATCCGGCAGACTTTTCAAAGCCTTTATTATCTGCTCATCTGAAAAGTTTGCCAGGAGGTCTTCACTATCAGTATATCTGATTTCTTCCTGTTTCTCATCGGCAAAGATACCTTCGTCCAGAGGTAACACTTGTCCAGCCAGGCTTTGATGTCGCACCTGATCGATCCACATGTTTCGCATGATACTCAGCAACCACGCCTTGCAATTCGTACCCTTTCTAAAAGTATCGAAGCGCTCGAAAGCTCTTAAATATGTCGCCTGTGTCAGGTCTTCTGCAGCGTCCTGATTTCTGCACAAGACAACCGCGGCCCTGTAGACCGAATCAAAATGGGGTATGGCAATTTCTTCAAAGCTGTCGGTATCTTTTTTCAAACTTAGTAACCCATCTAATAGTTTAACGTTTGAAATAACTAAACCGTTCCGAAAAAACATTTACTGAAACGCTCATTATTTTGGACAGGATACTAATATACACCTCCAAAGTCAAATTATAAGGGTCCCTTAGCTATTTTATGAAGTTAAAGGACCCGGATAAAAAATGATATTCACTTTATTTTTTTCATATTTTGTTCTCACCCTGAGCAGGGGAATCAATTCTTACTTTCGCAAGTTTGGCTTCTTTTTCTGTATCTGAAAGTTTATTCCATTCTGCGGGACACATTTTGCAGCAGAAAGCAACTTTCTGACCTTTATATTCTCTAATCAGGTCCTCGGTTACATTTGCAGGATTTATCGCGCTTCCCATTATCGGGCACTTGTTATTGATAAATTTTGGAGTTATGTGCTGACTGACAGCGTTATCGATTGCAGCAATCATGAATTTGACATTACGCAGCTCTGCCAGGGCATCGTTATTGCGACCGGTTTCGATGGCATTAATTGCCGTCTCGATATGCTGTAATGCTACAGGGATCTGTTCTGAATGGACCTTCTCCAAACTTATTACTTCGGTTTTTGTCTGTTCGCTGCCGCTCTGGCCCATTTGCATCATATTCGTATTCATCTGACTATGATTTTCATGTCCCGACTGCGATTGCGCCAGTGCCAATGGAAAACCAATGAAGACAACTATAGTTGCAATGCAAACACTCATAAGTTTTATTACTTTTGTTCTGTTCATTTTCTTCTCCTAAATAGAAATTTAGATTTTTTGTTAATTCTGTAAACGTATCTTTTTCTTCATTGTTACGTACTCAGAGTACATGGCTTGTTAAAACCTTATAGTACCTATGGGTATTGCCATGGTGTCTGAATAGCATATTTTCTTGAAATCCTTTATTGTGTCTCGAACTGTCCCGCTTATCCCATCTATAACCTGAATTCCTGAGACCTCCAGAACTTCTATTATCTCAGGCTTGCAGTCATTCAGGAAAAGTTTCGATACATCTTCGTCTAATAATATCTCAGCAAACAGTCTAATTGCGGATTTATCTTTGAGTGCATTAATCGGGTTTACAATTGGCTGATATTCCATCGTGTCTATATCGACTATGAGCAGATATTCGCCAAATCTTGTTTTGGTGCCGACGCTCTCGTCAATAAAACGTGTTGCAGATACTACAGCTGCTTTCATGATACCTTCTCCTTCGTATAAAAGGATCCAATTTGCAATCAGAAGAATTTCCGATTTTTAATAACAAAACGAATTTGAGTTCTTTTTCGTTCCATTATTTTGGAATTTTTTCAATAAATTTGGCGTTGGCATGCAAGCTGCCTTTATCCTGTAAAATAAGTAGAATCCCCTATATCAATAATCGGCCCAAAAAATATAATATGCTCACTTTTTTGGAACCAAATATAATCTGCCGTACGTTTTAAAACAGTTAAGTTAAGGATTGAAGTTTAAATATACGGCTTTCTGCATGCTCTTAAATCATAAGATCAGGAGATTGTTTGCAATGAAAATAACTAATCTGTCAAGAATGCTGGTTGTTACGCCGCTTTTACTTATTTTTGGGTGTAACTCAGAATATAAAGCTCTTGAAGCCCCCAGGATAGGGCATCTCACCGGCTATTCAGATGAAAAGTCGCGTGCCCTGGAATTAGAATCGCTTCCAATACTCGATGAAAAATCGTCGTTGTCAGACTATTTGACTTACGCCGCTTTGAATAATCCGGGATTGGAAGCCGCATTTAATCGCTGGAAAGCAGCTCTCGAGCAAATTCCCCAGGTTAAGTCATTACCAGATCCGAGATTTAATTACAGGTACTACATCGAACCTGTGGAAACACGTGTGGGTGCTCAGCGACAGGCTTTTGGTGCTTCGCAGATGTTCCCCTGGTTTGGCAAGCTGAACTTGCAGGGTGACATCGCTGCGCAGGCCGCCAATGCTGCGAGACAAAGACTCGAGGCCGCGAAGCTCAAGTTGTTTTACCAGGTTAAAGATGCATACTACGAATATTACTATATACAGCGCGCGATTTCTATTTTGGAGGAGAATGTTCAATTGCTTCAGAGCTTCGAAAGTGTGGTAAGAACGCGCTACCAGGCTGCTTCTGCTTCTCATCCCGATGTAATTCGAATACAGGTTGAGCTTGGCAAGCTCGAAGACAGGCTAAAGACAGTAGAGGATTTACAGGGTCCTGTGATAGCCAGGCTTAACGCATCGTTGAATCGTCCTGCTGAAACGCCGGTTCCGAAGCCGGCACAAATCGAAGAAAGAAATGTATCTTTAACTGATCAGGAAATTCTCGATATGGTAGCTCAGTACAATCCGGAACTGGCTGCCATGCAAGCCGAAATTGACAAAAGTAAAACAGCCATTGATCTTGCGAAAAAGAATTATTATCCGGATGTCACTCTCGGAATCGATGTCATTAATACCGAAGAATCGACAAGTGCCGTTCGTCCCAGGGACAGCGGCCAAGATGCGGTCATCGCTTCGCTTTCGCTCAATATTCCCATATGGCAGAAAAAACTTGATGCCGCGCAGAATCAGGCTAAGTATCAATACTTTTCCGCTATGCAGAGCAGAGATGAAATGCTTAATAATCTGAAGGCGCAGACAAAATCATCGCTTTATAACTTCAGGGACGGGCAGCGCAAAATGAGCCTGTATCGCGATACACTCATACCGAAAGCTGAAGAGTCTGTAAAGGCAGTCGAAACATCTTTCAGCGCAGGAAATAATTCTTTTACAGACATGATAGACGCTCAGCGTGTCATGCTTGAATTTGAGCTTTCCTACGAGCGTGCGCTCGCTGACAAAGCCCAGAGTCTGGCTGAACTTGAGATGCTTGCGGGCGGACAACTTCCATCAATCGAGAACTCACAGCCTTCGCAATCCGTAATAGAACAAGGAAATTAAAACTATTTATAATCTTAGGAGAAATAGATAAAAATGGATAAATCCAGGATAAAGAAACAAAACGTTTGGAGAGTTGTGAAACCCTCCGTTAATTTGCTTATGGTTGGTCTCTTTGGAATAGTCGTTGGTGCCTTTCTTTTCTGGGGCCTGAGACCCGCACAGACTTCGGGAGAGCCAAATTCCCCTTTTTCACGTACTTCGACACAAATCCAGCCTGAAAAAGAAATTGATTTCTGGACATGTTCGATGCATCCACAAATTCACGAATCAAAACCCGGCTTGTGTCCTATATGCAAGATGCCGCTTATACCAGTTTATAAAGAAAGCGGTGATGAGATGGCAGACCCGCGTCAATTCACTACAAGCGAATCAGCAAAAGCTCTTATGAATATTGAGACCGCGCCCGTTGAGCGCAGATTCGCAACAGCGGAAATCAGGATGGTGGGCAAAATCGATTATGATGAGACTCGTGTTGAGTATATTACCGCCTGGGTTGCGGGAAGATTAGACAGGCTCTATGTTGACTATACAGGTGTCTCCGTCAGGAAGGGCGACCACATGGTCTATATTTACAGCCCCGAATTATTGAGCGCGCAGGAAGAGCTTCTTCAGGCAATAAAAGCCCAGGACAATATCAAAAACAGCCAATCACAAATTATACGCGATGTCACTTCCGGCACAGTTGACGCTGCCAGAGAAAAACTGAAATTGCTTGGCTTGACGCCCGAACAGATTTCTGAAATTGAAAAACGCGGTACACCTTCAGACCATATGACAATATATTCTCCTTCAAGCGGAATCGTAATTCACAAGAACGCTCAGGAGGGCATGTACGTCACCACAGGAACACGTATTTATACTGTAGCGGATTTGTCAAACGTCTGGGTTAAGCTTGACGCATACGAATCCGACCTGAGCTGGCTGCGTTATGGCCAGGAAGTGGAATTCACTACAGTTTCCTATCCGGGTGAAGTCTTCAAAGGAATAATATCATTCATAGATCCAGTGCTTAATTCGACTACCAGGACAGTTAAAGTGCGAGTTGACGTACCGAATAAAGACGGCAGACTCAAGCCTGAAATGTTCGTGAAAGCAATCGTAAAAGCCAATGTCGCCTCGGGCGGGAAAGTGATGGACGCAAAACTTGCAGGCAAATGGATATGTCCCATGCATCCGTCGGTAATAAAAGATGAACCGGGAAACTGTGATATATGCGGCATGCCGCTCGTTAAGACAGAGTCTCTTGGATATGTAATTGATGACCCTGCTGGTTCGGAAAAACCACTCGTTATTCCTGCAACTGCTCCTCTTATTACAGGGACAAGAGCTATAGTTTATGTAGAAGTTCCCGATGCAAACAAGCCAACCTTCGAAGGAAGAGAAGTAATTTTAGGTCCCCGCGCAGGCAATTTTTACATTGTAAAAGACGGCTTAAAAGAAGGTGAGCGTGTTGTCACACGCGGCAATTTCAAAATTGACAGCGCCCTGCAAATACAGGCCAAACCAAGTATGATGTCACCCGAGAACGCTAACGATTCGAGTGGCGTTCAGAACAGCGATATGGACATAAATCAAATGTCCGAAGCAAAGGAGCCAGTGAATCCTGAATTCTTAAGTCAGCTTGAAAAAGTCTTCGCAGGTTATTTTGACGTCCAGAAAGCTCTTGCGTCGGATGAATTCGAGAACGCAGGTGCAGGCATCTCGGAAACCAAAGATGCGCTTGCAAAAGTTGATATGGAGCTTCTTTCCGGAAACAATCACATGCTCTGGATGCAACATGTCGGAGCATTGAATCAAATTCTTGCAAATGCGTCGAACGCAAATGATATCGAGGAACTTCGCAAGCAATTTGCATTACTTTCCGAGCAGATGTTCGCGCTCGGAAAAGCATTTGGCTCACCCGATAATTCGCCGCTTTATCAGTTGAAATGTCCCATGGCATTTAACAATCGCGGAGCGACATGGCTTCAGCAGACAGAGGATACACATAATCCCTACTTTGGTGCGGCAATGCCTGAGTGCGGCAGCGTGATCGACACAATAAGCCAAAGCAAATGATATGATGTTTGAGGTTTTACAGAATGACTGAAAATTATACTGAGCAAACAGCAGAACAGAAGTCTTTGATAGGAAAGCTGCTCAGATTTTGTCTTACAAATAAACTCGTTATCGGTTTGATAGTACTTTTCGTTATCGGAGCGGGCATTTACGTTGCTCCTTTTGACTGGAACGTTGGCGGCCTGCCGCGAAATCCTGTTCCCACTGACGCAATCCCTGACATCGGCGAGAATCAGCAGATTGTTTTCACGGAATGGATGGGGCGCTCGCCTCAGGATATAGAAGACCAGGTCACTTATCCGCTCACAGTTTCTCTGCTTGGCGTGCGCGGCGTGAAAACGATACGAAGCTTCTCGATGTTCGGTTTCTCTTCTGTCTATGTCGTCTTCAAGGAAAATGTCGACTTCGACGAATCGCGATGGAGCATTCTTGAGAAATTGAACAGCCTGCCTCCGGGGACATTGCCTGAAGGAGTTCAACCTACACTCGGACCCGATTCGACGGCGCTTGGTCAGATTTACTGGTACACTCTCGAAGGACGCAACTCCGAAGGAAAACCTTCAGGGGGATGGGATTTGGAGGAGCTTCGCTCTGTCCAGGACTGGTACGTGCGATATGCGCTGCTTTCCGCTGACGGAGTCAGCGAAGCCGCATCTGTGGGCGGATTCGTGCGCGAATATCAAATCGATGTTGATCCCGATGCCATGCGCGCATACAACGTGACACTTCCTGAAATATACACGGCTGTAAAAGGCTCGAACGTAGACGTCGGAGCAAAGAGCCTAGAGCTCAACCGCGTCGAATACTTTATCAGAGGTATCGGATTCATCAAAAGCGTGGAGGACATCGAAAACAGTGTTATTAAAGTCAACGACAATGTTCCTATCAGCATCAAAGATATAGCAACAGTTACGCTCGGACCTGCATTACGCCGCGGCGCGCTGGATAAGGATGGTGCCGAAGCAGTAGGAGGAGTTGTAGTTGCCCGCTACGGGGAAAACCCTCTCGCTGTCATAAAAAATGTCAAGAAAAAGATTGAAGAAATTTCACCCGGCCTGCCGGCAAAAGTCATAATTGATAATTCAAAAGTTAATGTAAGCCAGGTCCGCGAATTTGCGACAGCGCACGGATTCGAAGCTTATGATGATGACAGCAGTCTCAACCAGCAGGCATGGCTGAAATTCCTCAGATCTGCTCCCAAAGAGCAATGGCCCAACTGGGCGGATATCAGCCAGGTGACAGTTGTACCTTTTTACGACCGCACGGGATTAATTTACGAAACGCTTGGAACACTCAACGATGCACTTGCGCAGGAAATTCTTATTACATGCATCGTCGTGATATTGATGGTAATGCATTTGCGAAGCAGTATTCTTATAGGCGGAATGCTTCCGCTTGCAGTTTTGCTGTGCTTCATTGCGATGAAGTTTTTCGGTGTCGATGCGAACATCGTAGCATTATCCGGCATCGCTATAGCAATTGGTACCATTGTCGATATGGGTATCGTAATATGCGAGAACATACTGCGCCATCTTGAAAATGCGCCGCCTGATGTTCCGAGGCTTGAAATTGTTCATAGGGCGGCCAGCGAAGTCGGACGCGCAGTTCTTACGGCGGTCTCTACTACTGTGATAAGCTTTTTGCCTGTATTTACAATGATAGGCGCCGAAGGCAAACTTTTCAAGCCGCTCGCGTTCACAAAAACGTTCGCGCTCGTTTCGTCGATTCTAATTGCCCTGACGATAATACCTCCGGGAGCGCTTATTCTTTTTGCAGGAAAGACTTCAGCTCATAAGCTGAGACGAATCTATTATGGGATACTGGGAATAATCGGCCTTGCCATATTCGTTCATGGTATTAACATGGGTTCGTTCCTTGTCGGCTTTGGCGGAGTCATACTTTTTCTTTTCGCGGCCTATGGTTTCACCCAAAACAAAATTCCGAAATGGTTCAAGACAAAAGTGCCTCTTGTTACCAATCTGCTTATTGTCGCATTCATCGGAGTGCTTCTAAGTATGTACTGGGAGCCGCTGGGTCCCGAACCCGGATTGCTCTGGAACTTCCTTTTCGTGGCATTGCTTGTCGGCGCACTTCTCGGCTTTTTCAAACTGTTCCAGTTTGTGTATCCGACAATTCTTGGATGGACGCTTGCGCACAAACCTGTACTTCTTTCTGTCGTCGCTGTAATTTTAGTATTCGGTTTTATGGCATGGCGCGGATTCCAGACGACCTTCTCCTGGGTCCCCAATGCCGCTGAAAAAATCGGCGTCGATCCGAATGTAACAAGATCGACAACTTTCTGGGTAGAGGGAAGCAAGACATTTCCGGGTCTCGGAAAAGAATTCATGCCGCCGCTTGACGAAGGCTCTTATCTTTATATGCCCACAACGATGGTCCATGCTTCAATCGGCGAAGCGGCGGAGATCCTTGCTCAACAGGATGTTGCTTTCAGCAATATACCCGAGATTGAATCGGCAGTCGGTAAGATTGGCCGTGTCGAAAGTCCGCTCGATCCGGCGCCTATATCAATGATTGAAACAGTTATCAATTACAAGCCTGAGTATATAACCGACAAGAATGGAAGAAGGATGACTTTCCGTTATGATACGGAAAAGAACGAGTTTGCGCGCGACGCCAATGGCGACCTTATTCCCGACCCAGACGGAAGACCTTTCAGGCAATGGCGTGACAAAATCAAGAAACCCGACGACATCTGGGACGAAATAGTCAAAGCAGGAAAAATCCCCGGAACGACTTCAGCTCCAAGACTGCAACCCATAGCGGCGCGAATTGTAATGCTTCAAAGCGGCATGCGCGCACCTATGGGTATCAAAGTAAAAGGACCTGATCTCGAAACAATTGAATCAGTGGGTCTGCAAATCGAGAAGTTCCTCAAGGAAGTCCCGAGCGTCGAGCCAGATGCGGTCATTGCAGACAGGATAGTCGGTAAGCCTTATTTGGAAATTGTGCCCGACCGAAAGGCCCTTGACAGGTATGGCGTGAAAATTCAGGATTTCCAGAATGTTGTCGAAGTCGCTATCGGTGGCAAGAAAATCACAACTACAGTCGAGGGAAGAGAAAGATTTCCCGTTCGTGTCAGGTACCAGCGAGAGCTGCGCGACCAGATCGAGACCATCGTAAAGATTCTCGTGCCTGCAAAAGGCGGAATGCAGCAGATACCGATTTCCGAAGTTGCCGAAATACGTTACGTCCGAGGCCCGCAGGTCATCAAAAGCGAAGATACGTTCCTGACAGGTTATGTTCTTTTCGACAAGAAGCCTGGAACAGCAGAAGTTGATGTCGTGGAACAATGCAGGCAATATCTTCAAGAAAAGATAGACACTGGCCAGTTGACTTTGCCTGCCGGAGTGAGCTATACGTTTGCGGGCAGCTACGAAAACCAGATTAGGGCGCAGAAAAAGCTTTCAATCGTTCTGCCTCTGGCTCTGTTTTTGATCTTCCTGATTCTGTATTTCCAGTTCAAATCGATAGCCACAACGCTGCTTGTATTTTCAGGAATCTTCGTCGCCTGGGCTGGGGGATTCATCTTAATCTGGATGTATGCCCAGCCGTGGTTCCTCAATTTTTCAGTCTTCGGCGAAAATATGCGTCAGCTCTTCCAGGTGCATCCAATCAATTTAAGCGTTGCGGTATGGGTCGGATTCCTCGCGCTTTTCGGTATTGCATCCGATAACGGCGTAATTCAGTCGACTTACCTCGACCAGGTCTTCAGGGAAACAAAGCCGAAATCAATCGAGCAGATAAGAGAAGCAACCATTGTCGCCGCAAAAAGGCGAGTCAGACCATGCCTGATGACCACCGCGACAACTATCCTGGCGCTGATACCGGTCTTGACTTCTGTCGGCCGCGGCAGCGATGTAATGGTTCCCATGGCAATCCCATCCTTCGGCGGCATGTTAGTAGTGCTCATAAGCATATTCGTCGTCCCGGTGCTTTATTCCACCGTAAAGGAGTTCCAGTTCAAGCTTCAGGCGCGTGAAAACAACGCATAAGAAGCGGCCGTTCAGTTTCACCCAAGTCTGATTTTCTGGGCGGAACCTTGTACTGATTTCACTTTTAAATGCTTTTGCAGATTTTCTATAAATATGTTAAACTATTAGATTTATGGAATTGTCAGCATAAACGATGTGGCCGTTAAAGAAATTGATTGTTTTGAAATGTACGAACTTGAAATAAAAATTCCGTCTTCACAAGAATCAAACTACAAGATAGAAATCGGGACGGATATTCTTGGCTCGCTGCGTGAGAGGATTTATTCCAATTACGGCAGGCTCAGCAAATTCGTTGTGACCGATGAGAATCTTGTCACGGCAGGGCACTTTAAGAAGCTTATCGGCGAGCGGAGTCTTCCTTCTTTCGTAATAGCACCTCCAGGCGAGACTTCGAAGCACATACATACTGTGATTTCCATAATTGAGGCGATGGAAGAGGCATATCTCGGTCGAGACAGTCTTATTATAGCTCTCGGCGGCGGGACGGTCGGCGATATAGCAGGTTTTGCAGCAGCGATATTCAAGAGGGGAATCCCGGTCCTTCACATACCTACGACTACAGTCGCACAGGCGGATTCATCCATTGGCGGCAAAACTGGTGTTGATTCGAGCCTTAGCAAAAATGCTTTCGGTGCGTTCTGGCACCCTGCGGGGGTTT
>JARRRJ010000048.1:0-11069 GCA_037380865.1 Sedimentisphaerales bacterium | reverse complement strand
GTCCAGAAAATCATCTACAAAAAAGGTCAATACAAGAACGCAATGAATCCGGAGTCGGGGCGTGTCAACGAATCCAATGAACTTCAATTGACAAGAACAAACACTCCGACGGATAAATTAATTGTCAGGCAAATCAGCGGCGCTATAGCTCGAAGAATTGTCTGCAGGACAAGCCAGGGAAAAGAATTGGCGGCGGGCGAAAAATTCGGTATGATAAAGTTCGGATCGAGAACGGAACTTTATGTGCCTGTTTCGAGTGATTTGCCGGATGAAAAAACGTCTGGCGAAGCCGGCGTCGAATCACGAACTAAAAAAGATATTGTTCGTAAAGAATATGATATAAAGTGTTTAGTCAAACCGGGGGACAAGGTAAAGGCAGGCTTGACTCCACTCGTAAGGTATGAGAAACATCGGGAATGAAAAAAGACAAGAATAAAAAGAGTATCTTCAGGCACGTCCGAAAGCAAAGGCTGAAATACATCACAATTCTGCCATCGCTGGTTACTATTATTAACGGCGTATGCGGTTTCTCCTCGATTATTTTGGCAAGCAGAAACGAGTTCAGCGCCGCGGCATACGTTGTTCTGCTCGCAATGATAGCTGATATGCTTGACGGCAGGCTTGCACGAATGAGTCACAACACATCGAGCTTCGGAGGACAGCTTGACAGTCTTTGTGACGTCATCAGTTTCGGTGCGGCTCCGGCGTTCTTAATGCTGAAAGTTCTCGAGTTCGAGCTAAAATTGGAGCCTGTGTTCTTTACGGACAACAGTTTTTCACAGCGTTTCATATGGCTGGCTGCCGCTGCCTACCTGAGCTGCGCGGCAATTCGACTTGCGAGATTCAACGTTGAGAACGAGGAGCACGAATCGGCTCACATGAGTTTCATCGGTCTTCCCACTCCCGCAGCGGCAGGCGTGATGGTAAGCATGATAATATTCTATCAGAAGTATAAGGAATCGCTGCCCGCTATAAAAGCTTTGCTCTATGCAATGCCTTTCGTAATTCTAGGTATTGCAGTATTAATGGTAAGCAGAATAAGGTATCCTCACCTTCCCAATCAGTATCTGCGCGGCAAGAAACCCTTCAGCTACTTAATCAAATTCTTATTGCTGCTCGTTTTCTTCTGCTGGAAGCCACAGGTGGCTCTGGTATTGATTTTTTGGGGATTCGCATTGAGCAGCCTGTTAAAATGGCTCTATTACAAGGCGGGACTTTCTCAGCATATTGCTGGATTGCGGCGCAAGCCTGTGAAAGAAAAGACCGAGCAGATAGAATCGCATCCCGAGCTACACTGAGCTGGTAACCTCGTGTCTTTCCAGGTGCTTTGGGCCGGTCTGATTGATCTGGTAGTATTTACCTACGACAGCAATAAGGCGTGTGAGAACTTCATGTCCTTCAGGACTTGCTTCGAGTCCCACAATCTGCAAACCGATGGAAATTCCTTTCCCATCTTCAGTCGGCAAAACATTCCTGATTTGGGCGCTGAGTATCAGCGGAGTTTCATAAGGCATCGGTGTAAAACGCAGACCGATAAACTGGCCTTTCCTGAAATTCATGTTTTCCACGTTTGACGTGCCGCACTCATCTGATCCAGACTCATTCTCATCAGAATTGTGACTTTCCGCTTCCTTTTCAAACAAAGCCATAACCTGCATCCCGCCGGCGGAAATATCCATGAGTCTTCCCTGGCAGCAATCGCGAAGCTGGTCCAGCCGCGAATGCATATTGTTTGCACAATCGTATTTTGCGCTTCGGTGCCACATCAGGACTTTGACCTTGAGTGATTCAGGAACTTCCACGCGGTAATAGCTTCTCCTTTCGACTACTTTTATGGTTTCCGGAGCATTGAGGATTATTCTACCGCCGCAGCCGTTGTAAGACTCCTGACTGGATGAAGGCTCCAGGCTTCTCACAGTTGTATCGAAAACGAATTTGCCGAACTTGTGTTTGAAGGATATTCCCACAGGCTGATCGACCTGTATATTTATCGGATGCTGCTTCTGCTTCGAGCGAAGACTTTCAATGCTCAGTTGACCGTCTGAAATGTCAATTAGAACAACTTTTGCAACGTGCCATTTTCCTCTGGATGAATACGACATGATTGCAGTTTTTTGTTCGTTTATGACAGTCTGTAACACTTTCTCCGACTGGTCTTCGCGCAGCGTTACCATCTCGTTCATTTTCAGCCTCTCCTGTTCTTTCTTAAACCATCGATTGAGCCCGAACAAATCTCACCTTCGATTCTTCCGGCCACAATCAATCCCCACAATTGCCTGAATAGGAACTTCAATAAAAGTATATAAATTCTTTCGAATCGAACAAAACTGCTTTTCAAAATATTTCAGAATAACTCACAATGTCCGATAAGAATGGCAGAAAAAACATATCTCTACTTTCAGACCAATTCAGAATGGTACTGATAGAAAACATGAAATTATAATTGCGCTAAGAATATTAATTAGCCGTGACTTCGACAACAATGACTGTATAAGGCTCCATATCTATAGCCAAATCACGCGCGTATGGCATCTGACGGACTACCGGTTTAATCTTATCGGGATTTTCCAGTGAACATGCATCATTTAGTCCGGCGCTTATAGTATAAACGTTCACGTAAGCACTCTCAGGCACTCCCGTTCCCTGGAAGCGAGCTAAAAGTGTGTTTCGATTGTTTTCGTAATTGACTGCCTTGATTACAATACGTTTGCCGTCGTCACTGCCTGTAGCTCCGCACGATTCCTGATGTCCCTGAACGTCCATGTCGTCGTAGCAAAATGCTTTGGCGCGTAATGCTCGCGAAACAGTTTCTCGACAACGTAACCTGAACCCGGGAACCATGAGACATGATCATGATAGATAAACGCTCTCCATTCCGGGTTGTCAGTCGTATTTCTCATTAACAGTGCAGGGCAGGTCATCTCAAGCTCCGGACTCAGTCTTTCATAGGCAATCAGACTTCCGGCGGTGTGCAGGCCTGCACGCCAATCGTAACTGCGGCAGAGACTCCACTCCAATACTGCTATTTTGATTTCAGGATGTTTCGAGATGCGAACATAATCGCGCAATTTTATAAGATAGTCCTGGATTCTCATTACTCCCGTCTGAAAATTCTCAGGCTCATATTCGTAATTGTGACATCCCAGGATGTCGAAGTTATCACCTGCTATATCGATTAATTTTTCGCTCCATTGCATATCGTTCGAGCGTTTTTGCCCGCAGGCGACAATCCTGACATCGGGAGCGATTTTGCGTATCCCGCTTCCATAAACGTTGACGATTTCAGCATACTGTTCCGGAGTCAATCCGTGATTCATCGGCTCGTTGTCAACCTGAAAGTACTTAACGTTATAAGGTTCCGGATGACCATTGGAGGCACGCAATTTTCCCAATTCAGTAGTCGGCGGGTCCTTTACATAATGAATCCAATCCATAGCATACTGCAACATCTCTGGATCAGTGCTCGTTGCGGCTAATACAATCAGCGGCTCTGTATCCAGCTGCCTGCAAAGTTCCAGAAATTCTTCTGTCCCGAAACCATAGTAATCCGAGTATCCTCCCCAAATCGTATTTGGATGATATTTTCGCGAAACCTGCGGCCCAATCCCGTCTTTCCATTTATAAATCGAAGCAAAAGACCCCCCCGGCCAGCGGATAAAAGAAGGCTTTATGTCACGAAGTGATCGAAGAAGGTCGGGACGCAGCATTCCGTTCTTGCGATTATCAGAGCGCATCATAGAAATGAAGTCCAGAAGAACCACGCCAGTTCCTCTTGCGGCTATCTCAATCGTCGCCTGTGTATCTGTCTTTGGGCTGGAAAAAGAATAGCTCACCTCCTGCCATTGTGTGCCGTTTGTCTTCAAAGGCAATTCAGCAATTGTATTGCCGCCCGAATCCTTTACGCGAAAAGTCACCTGGGCGGAGCCTTCTTCCGGCTTTAACCAGGCTGAGCCGTCATAATCGAGACCTTCCTGCACATAAATGCGGCCCTGACGAACACCTGCTGTTCCGTCATTTAAGTTAAGTCTCACGCTTCTTTGGCCATTTTCAAAATTCACGTTTTCAAGGCGCACATCACCATTATCTGCAAAAGATTCCCAATAATTACGAAAATCTGCGCCTTCGAAACCCTGGCCGCGAATCTGCTCCGCAAAAAGTCCATCCACAACAGAATGATTAATATGTTCGAGAAACTGCCCGTAAATGTCCTCGTCAACAGTTCCCATGACCCTGTCGGTATCGACAAGCAGGATTGCTACCCCGGGAGTGTCGCTGGAAGCGCCAAAAACAATTCCCGGGTAAAAATTCATCCCGGCCATAACAAGAATAAAAAAGGATAGCAGCGTCTGATTCGTCGAAATACTTGCTTTTAGGCTGGTTCGGATGTGAAATGACATCATTTGTTCCTCCAAAAATCGATTCATTTTACATTTGTAAACTATCATAATTCCATGACGACAGTAATATTATAAGCATTATTATGAACGGTCAATACTTTCTTTTCCGCAGTATTAGTCAAGTTCTCATGCATCTTAAATGAAGGTTGTCATAAAATACGATTTGATTATAAATTAAACAGATGAACATAAGAGAAGAAAAATTTGTTGTTCAGGCCTATGAGTGCCATTAGAGCGGCTGTATGAAGATTCCCTCGCTGATGCAGCGCATACAGGAGATAGCAAACATTCACGCTGAGCAGCTTGGATTCGGTTATGACGCCCTGGATAAAGCCGGTATTTACTGGGTACTCTATAATATAAGAATAGAATTTTCCGGACTTCCCAGGTGTAATGAGAAGATATCTCTAAAAACATGGCCGAGCGGCTGCTCACGTCTTGTTGCTGCAAGGGAATTCATCTGTACTGGAAAAAATAGTCGTCCGTTTTTCAAGGCCGTGAGCCAGTGGATGATTCTGGGCAGAAACAGCGGCAAGCCGAAAGATTTAATTCGTTCAGTCCACGGCCTGCCCAAAAACGGCGAAAGAGCTCTTGAAGAGAAAATAAAACGATTAGAACTTGTGAATGATTATATTCACACGGGATGTATGTATGTGCCCTATAGCTCGATAGATTTGAATGGGTATGTGAACTTTAGGGAATATATACGCTGGGGAGTTGACGCCCTGAAAAAGGGATGCAGGCTCCATGACAATATCAGCTCACTTCAGGCGACTTATGTTTCCGAAGTCTTCGAGAATGACGAGCTGGATTTACTTGTTTCAGGCAATAATGATAAGCAGGGATTCCAAATCAGAAGGATGGGCACAAACGACACGCTCTTCCTGATGGAAATCGCACAGTAGTAAGAGCGCATTTGCAAATACTGGGCAGCAGTAAAATTTAGTTGAAAATCCTCAACATTTCTTATAAACTAATAAAAAGTTGTCTTTCGACGTTCGAATGATAAAATACGAACAAAGAAATCCAAACTCGGGCGGTTAGCTCAGTTGGCTAGAGCGCCTGCTTTACACGCAGGAGGCCGCAGGTTCAAGTCCTGCACCGCCCATTTGTAACTCTCGCATTGAACTAGACTTAGCGGCACAAGACGGAAAATCAGCGTTATATTGGACTGTGTTTTTAGCTACTTCCTGTTCATTACCACTTCAGACAGGCGGATATTGATTCGCCTTCTCAAAAGTGTTCCTCCATTATTTGCAGAGGTTGACGTCTTGGTGTGACCGGACTCGCCGCAAGAGAAATAGCGGAATTGTCAAGATACACCGGATTTTTCTTTAAAATTTCAGGAAACCATATATACTCTCTGCTGATGCATTTGGATTCGAAAAATTTGATTGTACTACAGGAGGAACATGACATGCTTTAGAATCAAATCAACTCACGCCGGGACAAAAATAATCGCAGAAGTTCTGAAAGAGTCAATGGAAAGCAGCAACAGAAAATATTTTCTATATAAAGTATCATTGTTTTAGTAAAATGATATTGGCATGAAATAGAAAGCCCTGATCGTTATAGTTTCTGTGTTTTTGACAATTATTCTGGGATCTCCGCTTTATGCCGATTCGTACTATCCCCTTCGTCCGGAGGATCCTCGTGCCGTATATTTTACGAAAGAGACCTTTCCTGATATACATGCTGACGGTATCGGCGACGACTCTGATGTTCTGCAGGAAGCTGTCAGCAGCACACGCGGCGGTATCATTTTTATTCCCGAAGGTCGTTATCGTCTGACCAAGACTATTATTGTCGGAGGCGGTACTCGACTAATAGGCTATGGCAAGGAACGGCCTGTATTTGTGCTGCCGGCAAATTCACCGAGTTTTCAGTGGGGAACAGGCAAATATATGTTCCATTTTGCGCAAAGCAACCTTCCGGGTTCAGGTATGGGCCCGGGAAGAGGCGGCGCACCAGGCGGATTCCCCAACAGGCGCGGCGGCGGACGAGGCGCCGCACCGGGAGCAGGGAACTTCGCGGCAGCATTTGGCGGCGGGCAAGGCGGCGTCAGCGGCTTCGGAGGTAATCGTCGCGGTGGTGCCGGTGGAGGTTTTGGCGGCAATCGTCGCGGCGGTGCCGGAGGAGGATTCGGCGCAGGCATGTTCGGCGGACGCGGCGGAAGAAGAGGTATGGGTTACTTCAACGATGCTTCAGAGACAACCTTTTACAGCGGCATGGACAACATTGATATTGAAATTGAGGAAGGAAATCTCGCCGCGATTGCTGTACGTTTTCATGTTGCCCAGCACAGTTTTTTACGCCACATGAATTTTAATATCGGCTCCGCACGTGCCGCAATCGAGGATATAGGAAACCAGATTAGCGACGTTAATATTGTCGGCGGGAAATACGGAATCATTACAAAAAGGACCGCACCTGTCTGGCAGTTTCTCCTGATGGATTCACGCTTCGAAGGCCAGAGTGAAGCTGGTATTCAAACGATGGAAGCCGGTTTTACAATGATTCGAGTCAGTTTCGAAAATATGCCCGTCGCAGTTCAAATCACGCTGGGAGAAGTGGAACAGCTTTACGGACGCGATTTGCAGATGAAGAATATCACATGGGCGGGATTCAAACATGGAAATGCTCAAAACCTTCATTCCGAAGTGACTTTTGAAAATATAGCCTGCACTGACGTGCCGACTTTCTATCGCGGAGACGAAGTGCTCAAGGGTCCGTCCCAAAATTATGTAATGGATAAATTTTCAGTAGGTCTTGCGGTCGGCCAGGACGGCAGAGAGCAGGGAGTTGTCTTAGAGCATAATGAGCATGAGCTTTCAGAGCCCGCACCGGCCGTAGTGACTGATATTGCGCAGCTTCCGCCTATGAGTGAGTGGGTAAATGTTCATACGCTCGGTGTAGTCGGGGACGGAAGCACAGATGATACCCAGGCTCTGAAGGATGCAATAGACAAGCATAAAGCGCTGTACCTGCCGATGGGAAGATACAGAGTCTCCGAACCGATAAGACTTAAAGCTGATACAGTCATAATTGGTTTGCATCCGTCAAGCACTTCAATCTCCATGCAAGGCAGTGCAGGTTCTGACGAAGAACCTGTCGGAGCTATAATTGCACCCAAAGGCGGAAAGAATATCTTAAGTTCCATTTCTGTCTCACCGGGCGCAGGCTGCGCAGGCGTACTCTGGATGGCTGGTCCCGAATCGTTGATGGATGATGTGTCATTTGGCGGCGGCGGTGGTTTTGGAAGACGCGGCGGTGGAGGAGCGAGCAGCGCGCGTAACCCGGATATCTGGGTCACCGACGGCGGCGGTGGAGTATTCAGAGGTGACTGGCCTCACGGAACAAGCTCCAGCGAAGGATTCGTTATAGAAAATACTTCGACAAAAGGCAAAATTTATCAGATGTCAGTTGAGCACCACAATCGCGTGGAACTTGATCTTAAAAACGTAGAAAACTGGGAGTTCTATGCATTACAGACCGAAGAGGAAAATCCCGCGGGGCACAGGGCAAATTCAATGATTATACAGGATTGCAGGAATATTCTGTTCGCAAATACCTATATGTATCGTGTCTCCCGTTCTATACTGCCAACAACTTACGGCGTTATCGTGAGTAATTCCGACAATATCAAATTTGAAAATATGAAAGTATTCAGTCAGACCAGACTTGCGTTCGACACGGCAGTATTTGATCAGGATAACGGCGTGACAGCTCGAGAACAATTCTTTACAACCTTCGTTGTGAATAAGGGTATGAAGTCGCCTGAACCACTTCCTTTGTCGGAAAAGTTGTTCGAGAGAGGCGCAAAGCTGGAAAAACTGGCAACCGGATACAACAACGCGACGGGTCTGACAACTGATCCCCGAGGACTCCTGTTTTACGCCGACGACTCAAATCGCAGGATCTACAGGTGGAACGAAGCTGGCAGGGAAGCCCAACTCGTTGCTGAGACTCCACAGCAATGCCAGCCGATGGTGATGGCATATGTCGAACCTTCGACACTGCTTATAGTCGCAAGAGAAAGTGCGGTTTACACCCTGGATTTGGCTCAAAGCGACGCTACACTACAGAATGTAACTGGCGTACCCGAAAAACTGCCTGACACCAAACTTTTGATTCCTCTCGGAATACATAACATGATGTCGGTATTGGATGACATGATGGAACATCGTGACTACATATACCGTATGGGAAGTAATACCGCAGTAGCAAGTGTAATTGAAAATGCGCCTCGTGAATATTTCTATGCACCCGGCACAAACGTAGCAGTCAAAGCCGGCGGGACATGGCGTCCTCTTGTTCAAAGTTCCAATATAGCCGCGTTTTCACCCGGTGACAAATTCTATGTAACCAGTGAAGATGATGGAAAAACATATCGTGTGAAGCTCAACAAAAACGAGACTCTGGATTACTATGTTTTTGCCGAACGAGGTGGTACGTCTGTTATAGAAGATTCAGCAGGTAATGTTTATGTAGCAAGCGACCAGGTCTATATTTATAACCGTGACGGCGAGCAGATTGGAGTACTCGAACTGCCGGAGCGCCCGGGCAGTCTCGCTTTTGGCGGCCCCGACAAACGCACACTATTCATCGGAGCCAGAAGCTCGCTTTATGCGGTCCGAACCGCCGTCTCCGGGCAATAACTGCTGATATAAAGATAGAAGAATTGGTACTACGCCCCTGTGAACATGTGTCACTACGCTCACAGGGGCTTTTTTCGTTTAATCATCACAAGCGCAACTCAATAATCAGCAAATCAGCGTTTTCGAGATATTGCGTACTAATACATTATTCAATTGCATTTTGAGTTTTGAGCATGTAAGATTGATTAAGTAAACATGTTGATGCATTATGATCCGCAAGTTGGTGGTAAAGTAACACGCAATAAGGAACATACCCATGAAAAAAGTCGTTTTCGTAACCATCCTGATGTTCTCGAATCAGCTTTGGGCTGACAATGCAAATATTCAGATTGATGTAACGAAGAAAGGCCCGAGCCTGAATCCGAACATGTACGGAATTTTTCTCGAGGAGATTAACCACGGCGTGGACGGGGGATTGTACGCGGAAAAAATACGCAATCGCGCTTTCGAGGATTCGCGCGCTCCTGAAGGCTATGTCTTCAGGAACGGACGGTGGCGCGATACCAATGGCTTCGATTCAGGCTTTTCGCGATACGGCTATACAACAGAAGGCGTGCCGTTCTGGTCGCTCGTCAGCGAAGGCAATGCAAAAGGACAAATGTATCTCGAAACCAGCGGCGGCGTAACTGAACAATCGGCTTACTGTTTGCGCCTGGAAATAGAAGACCTCGCAGGAGGACGTCTTGGGATAGCTAATACAGGCTTCTTTGGTATCGGACTAAAACAGAACGAGCAATATACAATGTCACTCTATGTACGTGGAGATGATAGTTTCAAAGGCCCATTATCTATAAGGCTCGAAGATGCCTCCGGCAATCCTTGTTCCGACAGTGCGTCGTTCGAAGGGTTCGAAACAAACTGGAAGCAGTATAAAGCAACTCTCAAAGGTACAAAAACCGAACATATGGCACGTCTTGTAATCACAGCCGGAGCGACAGGCAAAGTGTGGCTGGATTTCGTATCACTATTTCCCGTCAAGACGTGGAAAGGCCGCCCGAACGGATTGCGGCCCGACATAGCGCAGATGATTGCCGACCTCAAGCCCGGATTTGTACGTTTCCCGGGAGGATGCGTTGTCGAGGGTGGTACTGTCGAGACAGCTTACAATTGGAAGCTGACAGTCGGTCCTCTCGAAGAGCGCCAGGAACGATGGGGTCCATGGAATTATCGACGCACACAGGGAATGGGATTGTACGAGTATCTTCAGTTTTGCGAAGACCTGGGTGCTGAGCCTTTGTGGGTAGGTTTCGTTGGACAAACATGCATTTTCCGCGAACGGGAGAACGTCCCCATGGAAGATATGGGCTGGGTGCGTGAAGGCTTTCTTGATATCATGGAATATGCAAACGGACCGACCGACTCGAAATGGGGAGCAATGCGGGCAGAAGCCGGACATCCGGCGCCGTTCGACCTGAAGAATGTCGAAATCGGAAACGAAAATGCCGGACGCGAATACGGCGAACGATACAACTATGTTTACGATGCAATGAAAGCAAAATATCCGGATGTGACTTACCTTGCTGATTTGTCATGGACCGATCGCAGGTCGATGCTCAACGCGGAGTACAATATTGAGGACAGGCACTATTACAATTCGCCGCGCTGGTTCTCAGGGCGTTTCAACGAATATGACGAGCGAAGCAGGAATTTACCTCCGTTGTATCTTGGTGAAGTTGCGGTTACATCGAATGAAGGCGGCCCGATGCGCGGCAATCTCTTGGCTGCTCTTTCAGAAGGCGTGTTTCTTATGGGCTGCGAGCGCAACGCCGATGCAGTTCGAATGGTCTCTTATGCGCCTCTGCTTGCTCATGTGGAAGGCCGCACAGAGCTGACAAACGCGCCTCCTCCGTGGCACGCTATGATATATCACGACAACCTGCGCGTCTTCGGCACTGCGTCATACTATCTCTGGAAGCTCTTTGGCACGAATCATCCCAGCTATACTGTCGAGACCAAAGTAACTTTCGATAACGCCGGGTCTCCTACTATTACCGGTTCAGCAGGCGTGGGTACA
>JARRRJ010000047.1:0-8380 GCA_037380865.1 Sedimentisphaerales bacterium | reverse complement strand
CTTGCTGGATCAAACTCATCTGCTCCGATGATTCATCGTTCATTTGCGTCTCCTTTATGCTGCTTTTCCGTTCCTTGTCCGTCTCGGCGGACTACAAAGAATAAAATCACTTTTTTATCATTTTTAGTTAATCTACCTTTTTACAAAGACATCTACAAGAATTTTTTCGGGTCTCTGGCTCTTGCGTAAAATTTACGTAAATTCGGATATTTTCTGAAAAATCTCTGTCACCTTTTTTTATTTATAGCGTCTATTTTAGCCGAAAGGTAAAATATAAGTAAACTGGAGGTTTTGAAGATGGCTAATTCATCGCAAAACGAAATTGAGCTTCTCGAAGCATCGATTCGAGGCAGCACAGCCGCGTTCGAATCTATTGTCAGAAAATACCAGTCCTTCGTCTGCGCGATTACTTTCAGCGCGATACCGGATGTGGAAAAGAGCGAGGACCTCGCGCAGGAAACATTCCTTGACGCGTGGAATAATCTGTCGCACTTGAGAGACCTTGAGAAGTTTCGCTCGTGGCTCATAAGCATCGCGAGAAATAAAATAAACGACTCACTGAGAAAGCAGAGACGCGACCTTATAAATAAAGCTTCATCGATAGAAGAAGTCGAAGACAAACAAACCAGCAAATCCGAGCCCGACAATCGTGCTTCAGTTAAGGAGCAGCAGGCTGTTGTACAGGAAGCTTTATTGCATATTCCCGAAAAATATCGTGAGCCGCTCGTTCTTTTTTACAGGCACGAAAAGAGTGTGAAACACATTGCCGAGCAGCTCGATATGTCCGAAGAATTAGTCAAGCAGCATCTCTCCCGAGGCCGCAAATTACTCAGAGAGCAGGTAGCTTCTATAGTTGAAAATACAATAAGCAAAACAGGTCCGACAGGCATATTCACTTCTGCCGTAATGGTTTCAATCATAGGCATGGCTGTAAAAAGCGCCGGTGCAGCCGCTGCTGTCACAGGCTCGTCTGCTCTAATAAGTGGAATAACAACAAAGGTAATAGCCGCAACTGCTGTACTTGCTATCGGTATCGGAACTGTTGTCACCTACAAACATTTCGAACAGCCGGACAAGACCAGCCAAATGCCGGCAGCCGCAAGTCAAACCAAAGACATAGATAAATCGAATATTTCAGAAAATACTTCTCCTGTCTCAACTACAGATATGGAATCCCCGACAATAAAGGAACCTGCCCAGCCTGAGATTGCATCGGAGATGAATGGCCGAGAGGAGATTTCTGCAAGTGCGCCTGACAATAATCGAAGTGCAGCTTTATCCGAAATTACTTCTCAAACAAGTGCAATCAAACTGGCTCATAAACCGAATAGCAGTCCCTATGAGTATTTTCTATTCACAAGCTATGATCAGGAGCCGTCAACAAGGACTCTGGTTCTGGCACATGTCAGAGATGACAGTATAGAACTGAAGGACATAGTGACAGAAGAGTTCGGCACGTATCACTGGGGTGATCCGATTTGTGTTATCGGTGGAAAGCTTTACAGCAAGAGTTATTCGACTCTCTATAGTATCGATTTGGTTACAAAGGAAACAGAACAATTCTCGGTAAGATCAAACACGTTAGACTATAATTTCAATTTCAGTAACGCTACTGTATTTGCTGATAACTGTCTTTACGGATCAGCTCAGAAAGGGAATACAATTACACTGCGTCAAATAGATTTTGAACGGGCGGCTTATCGCGATATAGCAAACGTTTCCAAAGCTCAGCCGGGCAAAGATATAGCGATTTCGCCTGACAACAAAAGGCTGGCATATTTTGCCCTGGATCCGAATGGAAACCACCCGTCAAGAGATGAAGAAGGATATTATCTGACTATTATCGATGTCGAAACAGGAAAGATAACTCAGCCGGCCGGGCCAATCAAGTTTCTCATTCCCATGATAGCTTCGAGTTTTCCGGGGATACCGATTATCTGGCTCGATTCTCAAACAGTTGCATTCATTCGTACAGAAATTCCGGAGGGTGAGAACGAGTTTAGCCCGAACACGGCCGCTGTACATATGCTCTCAAGAGCAGACATTATTACTGGCCGGATGGAGGACATTACACCATTGCCTGGTAATCCTTACATGCAATTTGCTCCGGACCTGATTCAGGATAATGCAGGGATTGGCCCGCTTGTTCAACTAAAACCTGATAACAAGAATAATTACAGGCTGGATTTAAAAAATCGCAAACTTGTGGAAAATGATTTGATAGTCGGTAACTACAGGACTGCTTTCGGGCAGTTGTATTATAAGGATCAGGATTTAGGGTCGGTTGAAAGCAGATATTTTAAAGTGTCTCCTGACGCCGGGAGAATTATATGGTTGAGTGAACAGCCGGTAATTTCCCGTAATGCTCAGAATAAAGAAGCGGCTTATCGAGCAGCATTGGGACCGGGAAATGATCTGCTTTATTATCATGACGAAGCGCAGGACGGACCTGTTGCTATAGCAAGAGTTTATAATTCTGCCGGACTGTGGCTAAAGGCTGAAGACTTAAAAGCGCAACCGTCGAAGACTGTTTCAGGCGCCGAATGGACACCGTTAAAAGACATTTCAAAAAACCTGCCTGTAAGAACATACACAGAGACGCGGAAAAACATTCGAGACTATCTTGCATGTACAATCAAAACAGATAAAAATACATACCTTCTTCACGAGCCTGTTCAGGTGACAGTGACACTCACGAACAAAAGCAACTCTGATATTCAGGTTATAAAACCAAGTGTATACGGTTCGGTTATGTGGCCTTTGACAGGCCTGACTTTAAGTTATCCGGAAGGTGAAAAAAGAATCTACAGCGGTGCACAGCCTTATTCTCCTGTTGACGAAGAAATTCTCCTTAAGGCAGGCGATTCTTCTATCTCGTCTGATGTGCTGGAAGTTAATGCGGTCGGTTATTATAGTCTTGAATACAACTACGAAATGAATGTTCTTCAACAGGAATATACTGGAAGCATTAGAACCGAGCCGGCAGCATTTTTTGTTTCAACAGTTGATGACCCGGAAAAAGAGAAACAGCTTTTCGATGCCAAGTTCACAAGACTTATGGATGAGTTCCACAGAGAAATTGAGATGGATCCGAACTGGAATGGAAATAATAATATAGTAAGTGATGAGATAACAGGATTGCCGGGGATGGGACCGGGAGCGGCACCATATCTTATCGAAGCTATCAGGAATGAAACACACAAAAACTCGCGAGACTTACTTTTGAGAGCACTGAGTTCTGTCGCGGATCCGGAATATCTGCCTTACTTCAAAGAGCGGCTGATAAACGGTGAAACTGAATCAGTTTGCCAATGGATATTGAATACGTATCGAACCAGAGGGGGTGACAAAGATATAAGACAGCAGGCTGTTGATGCCTTACTGGCCGGCATGAATAACGAGAACGTGACGATTCGAAAAGAGGTCTGTCGTTACCTTACAAAGATTTATGATGAGAGCATCGAGAGTTATTTCGAGAAAGCAATTGAAGATGAAGATGAGCAAATAAAGCTGGACGCTGGTTATTATCTCGCGGCTGCGAAGTGGCTCGAACTTGCCGACTGGCTGAAAACGGCAGAAAGCCAGTGGAGTTATGAGCAATACATTTCCGCATGTGCGGTGGTTCAAAAGCTGGAGCAGCAATGGAATATATCAAAGGGCAAGCTCTTAATTCTCTCTAAAGAAGACTTTGACGATGCTGAGAAACTTCAGGGAGTTCGGCAGTATTACAGGAAAGTAGTCGGTGACTGGCTCTCCTGGGCCGATGATAATCCGCGTGCTTCGTTCCAGTTCTTCGAAGAGTATCGACAGACATGGTGGGAAAACGACCCGCTCAGACAGGAATAATTTCATATTTGCCTGCATGGTGTTTTTTACGTAAAATCCTGGTACAAAGAAAGGAATTTACAAAAATGAAGCATTCAGGTCAAATCATGATAATCCTTGGTGCACTATTTTTCCAATCTGTAGGGTGGGGTTCTACCCCACCATTAACGAACCAGGGGGACAAGCCCCGGCCTGCATTGGCTTCTTCGAATTTTCAAGTTGCGAAGATTGACCGTCATGCACTTGTGACAAGGCATAATGTGACGCTCGAAGAACCTGATCCTCTTACGCCGCTTACTGTCGGTAACGGCCGGTTCGCGTTCACTGCGGATATCACAGGCTTGCAGACCTTTCCCGAATATCATCAGGCGGGAATGCCTCTTTCAACCGAATCACAGTGGGGCTGGCATTCCACACCTAATCCGAACAATTATAAGATGTCCGATGTATTCGTGGAGTATGATTCGGGAGGCAAAAAAGTTCCTTATGCTTCTGACAGAAGTTCGAGATATTCACTCGCCGGGATATGGCTCCGCGCAAATCCTCATCGTCTCAATCTCGGACAAATCGGTTTTGTGATAAAAAAATCGGATGGCTCGCTGGTAAACATTGATGATTTGCAGAATACTTCACAAACGCTGGATTTATGGAATGGCTTGCTGACCAGCGAGTTTGCCATCGACAACAGCAAGGTTAAAGTCGAAACTGTGTGTCACCCTGATCGTGACATACTTGCTGTGCGAATCGAATCGGAATTGCTCAGGGAAAATAAACTGCTCGTATCGCTGAAGTTTCCCTACGGCATCGAGGAGTGGGGAGGTTCTGCCGACTGGACCAAACCTTACAGGCATACGACTCAAAGCAATATAGAAGGCAATAAAGCACAATTTACAAGAATACTCGATGCGGAAAAGTATTACGTAAATGTCACCTGTTCAGAAGGTGGACAAATAAAATCTAAATTACAGCACGAATATGAAATCTACAGAGTAGAGGGCGACACTCTGGAAATTGTCTTGGCGTTTTCCCCGACTGAGATGGAAGAGCAATTGCCCGACTTTGAGACGGTTCGCTCTGCCGCATCAAATTACTGGCAGAAATTCTGGTCGAGCGGAGCAGCGATCGATTTTTCTCAATGTACCGACCCGAGAGCTCCTGAGCTCGAGCGAAGAGTTGTGTTATCGCAGTACTTGACTGCAATTCAGTGTGCGGGAGATAAGCCTCCGCAGGAGACGGGGCTTACAATGAACAGCTGGTTTGGAAAGTTCCATCTCGAAATGCACTGGTGGCATGCCGTGCATTTTGCACTCTGGGACCGCCTGCCGCTACTGGAACGCAGTCTTCCGTGGTATCAGAAAACACTTCCTATGGCGCAGGCTACTGCGAAATTACAGGGTTACCAAGGTGCGCGATGGCCCAAGATGACGTCACCTGATGGTCGTGACAGTCCGAGCACAGTCGGAGTGTTCCTCATCTGGCAGGAGCCTCACCCGATTTATTATGCAGAGCTGTGTTATCGAACTCACCCGGATAAGGAAACTCTCGAAAAGTATAAGGATATTGTTTTCGAGACGGCGAAGTTCATGGCGTCCTACCCCGTCTGGGACGAAGCGGGACAGCGTTATGTCCTGGGACCCGCGTTGATACCGGCGCAGGAAAGTTACGGCAATTATAAGAGAACTAATCTTAATCCGACATTCGAGCTTGCCTATTGGTACTGGGCGCTTGATACCGCGCAAAAATGGCGGCAGCGGCTGGGCATGGAGCGTGACGAGCAATGGGACAAGGTAATAAATAATTTGTCGCAGCCAACTATTCGCGATGGAGTTTACGCGGGAATTGAGACGCCGCCGTATACAATCTATCAGGACCATCCTTCGATGCTCTGTGCTCTCGGACTTCTTACACAGACGCCTTTGATAGACCCGAACGTTATGAAAAAGACGCTGGACGACGTATTTGCAAAATGGAAATACTCCAGTACATGGGGATGGGATTATCCTGTGATGGCAATGACAGCCGCAAGACTGGGCGAGCCGGAAAAAGCTATAGATGCGCTTTTTCTCGATACTCCGAAGAACAGGTACCTCGTGAATGGACACAATTATCAGTCAGCGCGCCTGCCGCTCTATATTCCCGGAAACGGAGGATTGCTTACCGCGATAGCGATGATGGCCGCAGGCTGGGACGGCTGCCCCGACAAACCCGCGCCTGGCTTTCCCGACAACGGCCAATGGAATATCAGATACGAAGGCTTCAAAAAAATGCCGTGACATATTCAAGCAGAAGAAGTCGTACTGAGTCAAAATGTATTTTTCTGCTCTGCAAAAAAGGAGCTTCTCGCGAACGGTTTCGACATTACCCATGAAAATCCCATCGCTTGAGCTTTCTGCTTCCACCATTCGAATTTCTCGGGAGTTATGTATTCCACGACATCGAGTGACATTTTCGAAGGCTTCAAGTATTGTCCTATAGTAATTCTCTCGCAGCCCGCCTCGCGAAGGTCCTTTAATACCTGCTCCACTTCAATGTCACTCTCTCCCAGACCGAGCATAATCGAAGACTTCGTTTGAATGTCACCGAGTCTTTCTTTTGCGAGTTTGAGCAGATTCAGTGACCTTTTATAGTTTCCGCCTGCTCTTGCTTTTTTGTAGAGAGAAGGAACTGTCTCAACATTATGCGCCAGCACAAAAGGAAGACACTCGTGCAAAATATCTATTGCCTTTTCCTGGCAATTGCGAAAGTCGGGCGTGAGTATTTCAAACTGCACGTCGGGACAGTGACGTCTCACTTCGTTGACACAGTCTCGAAAGTGTGATGCTCCGCCGTCCGGCAAATCGTCCCTGTTAACGCTCGTGATAACAAGGTACTTCAACTTCATTTCATTCGCCATTTGCGCCAGCCTCAGAGGTTCAGTAGGATCAGGAGGCGAGGGCTTGCCTGAAGCGACCGAGCAGAACCCGCAGTTTCTCGTGCAGATATTTCCGAGAATCAATACAGTTGCAGTGCCGCGTGACCAGCATTGTCCCTTGTTCGGACAGTTCGCGCTGTTGCATATTGTCTCCAGGCCGAGGTTGTGCAGGATTCTTTCTGTGTGAATGAAAGTACTGTCTGCAGACAGTGACGTTTTGAGCCAGGGAGGAAGTCTTCTGCTATTTTTCTTTGTCACTTGCGTATCGTTTTTTGAATACTGGTTCACGAAAAATACCTCACAAGAATTTGAGCCAGTTGCCCTTTTATAAGACTCATCGAATGCTCTTTGCCAGTTTCCTTTAATAAAGAAGTCATCTGAATATTGTCCAGGCCGCAGGGCGTGACATAATCGAAAATGGTGAGATCATTATTAATATTTATCGCCATGCCGTGATACGTTATGAATCGCGAAACTCTCACGCCTATGGAAGCTATCTTTTTGTCACCGACCCACAAACCCGGGTAGCCTTTCTTCGCGGCACATTCCAAACCCGATTGTTCCAGAAGTTCCTTTCCGATTGATTCGAGCTGTCTTATGTATTCGCTTATACCGAGTGACATTTGCGTCAGGTCGAGAATCGGGTAGAAAACAAGTTGACCCGGGTTGTGTGCCGTGGTTCCGCCTCCTCTGCGAATATCAACTACATCGATATTTCGCTGCACCAATTCTTCTGCGCTGACGAGCAGCTTATTGGCGCTTTGCCTTGCGCCGAGCGTGATGACGGCAGTGTGCTCGACGATGATAACAGTATTGGCAATTTCGTTGTTCCTCCGCTTCTCGACCAGCTCGCGCTGCAATTGCAGTATCTTACGGTACTCGCCTGTCCCGCAATCCAGGATTTGCAGGTGGCTTGTTTCAACACAGTTTTTTGCTGTTTCATTTTTCACAAACCGATTTTATCAGGTGAACCGGCGGATTGCACGATTTTTCGCCAAAGGAGCCAACGTCCTATAATAACCAGCTCAGGCCAAGTAAAAGACTGACGACCCTCCACTGCCGTCAGCCTTGTCTTTTTCATTGCCCCGCACGTCCTGCCCCAGGCCCGAAGCCTTCGAGCGGACGAGTCCGATAGCCATCGACTCTATGTTGTTCTTCTGTAATCCAGAAGGAAAAATCTTAATTAAAAGCAATCCCTACGCCAACTTCGGCGTTTTCGAGCAAATTCTTCCTGTCAACCCGAACCACGCGACCCGTTTTGATCCGGGCGTACTGGCCTTTTTCTTTTGCCAAAGTCTCAGTCCGGGGGAAATTCAGCTCCACAATATGTCCGGTCTGTATAGGCGTCGTGACAGGCAGAGTGATAAATACCCCTGTCCTGCTGATATTGCAGCTTCGCCCAAAAAAGAATCTGTTCGCATCCGGCATCCAAACGCTCACAGGCCAGGAAACCGTGTTCCTGCTTTCAGTTCGCTGTTCTATAGTTGCCTGCATAATTGCATCTCCTTAATATTATCATTGCATCAGTAATAATACCTTTATCGGTTATGTTAAATTGCACAGTTTAGTATATTTGGATAATATTTTTGATTTTCTTAAAAAACTATCCTCCGCACCCGGTCGTCATACATTTTTTCCCGTTTT
>JARRRJ010000046.1:0-29821 GCA_037380865.1 Sedimentisphaerales bacterium | reverse complement strand
GAGTGCTTCGACGTCAAAGCGTCCTTTGTCTGCATTCTTCAGAGCATGAAGGTAACGCGCGGAATGGAATTTTTTCAGTACAACTCTCTCTGCCGGCACAGGCGGGATTATGCTTCTGTCGGGACCTGAAATCAGATTCATCGATTTGAGAATATCCAGAACCCGTTTACCCCGGATAGTGTTGAAGGGATGTCCCTTGGGATAGCTGTACTTCTCCAGTTCAGATGAATATATATACGCAACCCTGCGATCTGTCACTTTCGTTCCTCGTCGCGGCATGGGCAAGATGTCCGTGCTACGTTATTTGGTCAGTTCATAATCTATGTTGTAGACTTCCCCGTCGAATTTCGTGTTGACTTTATAACCTGAATTATAAAAAACATTCAGCATGGCTTTATTGTTCGGTAATACTTTCGCAACAAATTTCTTTACGCCGCGCTGTCTTGCGACTTTGCTTATATAGTCCAGCAGAAAAGTCCCCATTCCCCTGCTCTGCCATTCGTCCTGAACGAGAAAAGCAACTTCAGCAGACTGCGTCTCGGGATCGAGAAAATATTGTGCTATTGCGACAATCTCTTCGTCCGATATGCCCGGGACGACACCTACGATTGCAAGGTCTTTCTGATAATCGATGTTGGCCAGCTGCTGAACGTCACTATGCGGAAAGGACATTGTTCCAGTCATATATCGCGTCTTTACAGATTTTTCGCTCAGGGAATAAAGCATCTCGGCCAGTGCCGGCTCGTCAGTCGGCTTTACAGGCCTGAAGAAAATTTCTGTGCCGTCGCGAAGTGTGTTGTAATGCTCGAGCTCTTCCGGGTAATCAACTTGTTCCCATGCCAGTTCTATCTGATCCTGGTAAATATATTTCTGTGCCTTTGCCGCCTGGAGCAATTCGTTTCTGAACTTCGGATCTGCAATATTGATAAGAGCGAGAACTCTTTCCCTTATCGTTTTTCCGTGCAGGTACGCTATGCCGTGCTCTGTAACAACATAATGCACATCGCCGCGAGTTGTCACTACGCCTGCTCCCTCGGTAAGGTGCGGAACAATCCTGCTCACCTGGCCGTTTCTGGCTGTCGAAGGCATTGCGATTATCGCTTTGCCTCCCCTGCTTCTGGCGGCGCCGCGTATGAAATCGACCTGTCCTCCTATGCCGCTGTAGAATCTGTATCCGAGCGAGTCTGCGCAAACCTGACCGGTCAGGTCAACTTCAAGCCCAACATTTATAGCAATCATTTTCTCATGCCTGCTTATAGTATTTACGTCATTTACGTATTCAGTGGGATGGAACTCAAAGAACGGATTGTCATTAATGTAATCGTAGAGCCTCTGTGAACCCATACAAAAACTCGCAACAATTTTATTCCTGTCGAAACTCTTTTTAGCGCAGGTTATGGCTCCGCATTCCACCAAGTCGATAATCCAGTCACTGAACATTTCCGTATGAATTCCGAGGTCTTTTTTATACGCGAGATATTCGACGAGCGCCTGCGGGACATTTCCTATGCCGCACTCGATGGTGCTTCCGTCTTCAACGAGACGAGCAACATTCTGTCCTATCTGGCGCAGGGCCTCGTCGGGTTTCGGAACGGGAATCTCGATGAGCTTTTCATCGTGAGGAACAAGGACGTCTATGTTATTGACATGCAGAAAACTGTTGCCATATGTCCTGGGCATGTATTCGTTGACCTGCGCGATTACGTACCTGGAGTTTGTAGCTGCCGCCTTAACTATATCAACTGAAACGCCAAGACTGCACAGACCGTTCGTATCAGGAGGCGATACTGTAATCAAAGCGACATCAATCGGGATGCGTCCCGTCTCGAATTCTATCGGTATCTCCGAAAGGAATATCGGTGTGTAGTTTCCGATTCCTCTCTCGAAGGCGTCACGAACGTTCTCCGCAATAAAGAAGCTGTTCATCTTGAATTTGTCACGGTAGTTCTCATCTACGTAAGGCGCATTACCCATAGTCAGCAGATGTAGTACCTGAACATCTCTTATCCCGCTGGTATTATTGACCATTGCGTCGACAAGATGCTGCGGCTGGGCGCAGCCTGTACCGATGAACACGCTGCTTCCGGATTTTATCAGTTTCATCGCCGCGACGGCGGACTTGATTTTATCTTTATATTTTTCTTTCCAGTTCGATTCGTTCATATCACACTTCCAGACTCATTCTTGCGTCAACCGCTATCGGCGTCTTCCCTACGGGACCGACAACATAAGGATTAATGTCCATTTCCTGAATTTGAGGAAACTCAGTAACTAATTGCGAGAGCCTCTGCAGGCCTTCTGCAATTCTGTCGATATCGACTCCTTCCTGGCCGCGAACGCCTTTGAGGATCTTATAAGTTTTAGTATCCATGAGCATTTGTCTTGCTTCGTCAGAAGTGAGCGGTGCAAGATGAAAAGACACGTCTTTGAGTACTTCTACCATAATTCCGCCCATCCCGAACATCATGAGAGGTCCGAAATGCGGGTCCCTGTTCATTCCGAGTATAACCTCTTTTCCTGTGCTGCACATTTCCTGAACAAGCACACCCAAAATATCGGCATCAGGCTTCTTCTGGGGAATGCGGTACATCATTAAATCGAAAGCGTCTCTGACCTCCTGCTCAGATTTGAGACCGACTTTTACGCCGCCGACGTCGGATTTGTGCAGAATATCCGGTGACCAGATTTTAAGCACGACGGGAAATCCCAACTGCTGAGCGATACTTCCGGCCTGCTCGGCTGTGGTCGCAATGGAACCTTTTGGAGTGACAAATCCGTAAGCTTCGAGAATCTCTTTCGATTCCGTTTCGCCCACTTCCCGAATCCCCTGCCTGATATGTCTTTCGATTATATTCTCAACCTTGCGTCTATTGACAGGGAACAGTTTCACAACTCGCCTGGGCCTTGACTTCCATCGCACATATTCTGTCATGACCTTTATTGTCCCGACTGCTCCGTCAGTCGAGTCATATTGAGGTATTTTACCATCGCGCAAAACCTTGACGCCGTCGGCTACTTTGCTTGCACCGAGAAAACAGGTGAGGATCGGCTTCCTATGTTTTTCACGAAATATTTTGACGATTTCTTCAGCTGTTTCCCTGGCTTCAGTCATCGCCTGGGGAGTAAGTAGAATCAGGACAATATCCACATTCGGGTCGTCCAGAACTGTATTCAAGGCAAAGCTGTAACGCTCCGCGAGCGCGTCGCCTAAAACGTCAATGGGATTGTAAAGATTAGCGGCTGGCGGAAGTACCGAGCCTAATTTCTCTATCGTCTGCTCATCAAGTTTGGCAAACGTAAGGCCCCTGCGTTCGATTGCATCAGCCGCCATAATTCCGGGCCCGCCCGCGTTCGTTATAACCGCCACGCGCGTACCTTCAGGCAATGGCTGATCTGCAAAAGCACGAGCATAATCGAACTGCTGCTTTATCGAATCACAGCGAATAATTCCCGCGCGTTCGAAGGCGGATTCATATGCAGTCTCGCTTCCTGCCAGACTTCCCGTATGAGACGAAGCAGCCTGCGCGCCTGCTGAGGTGCCGCCTGATTTGATAAGAAGGATGGGCTTGATATGTGATATCTGCTCTGCCAGCCTGACAAAATCGTCGCCGTTACTTATGCTTTCCAGATAGCCGGCGATGACTTTCGTCTCTTCATCGGTGGAAAGCGCTTTGATAAGATCGAACTCGTCGACGTCAGCTTTATTGCCAATGCTGACCAGCTTGCTGAAGCCTATGCCGCTCGCATTTGCCATATCGAGAATAGCGGCCAAAAGCGCTCCAGACTGCGAAAGGTATGCTATGCCGCCCTGAGCAGGCAGGTCGCCTCCAAAGCAGGCGTTCACTTTATTGGAAGGCACGATCAGCCCGAGACAATTGGGACCGATTACCCTGATTCCGCCTTGCCTTGCAATTTTAACGACTCTTTCTTCGAGTGCTCTGCCTTCCCTGCCGACTTCCTTGAATCCTGCTGTTATGATTACTACCGCCTTCGTCCCGACTCTCACACATTCCTGCATTACATCCGGCACGAATCTGGCTGGTATGACAAGCAGTACAAGCTCAGGCACTTCACCAATGGCTTCGAGGCTGGGATAGCATTTTAATCCCTCGATCTCGTCTGCTTTGCTGTTGACAGGGTAGATTTTACCCTTGTAGCCGGCGCTTAGCATATTGGAGAGAATTTCGTAGCCTACTTTACCTTTCTGACGGGAAGCTCCGACAATCGCCACTGACTTCGGATTAAAAAAACTTTCAAAACTCATTAAAAATTAGTCCTTTCTGATCCACCTCGAGCATTGTTATGCGAACACTTTCAGCCCAAAAAATATTGTGGCTGGCAGAATTTCCGTTCTTCAAAATCATATTCCCCGAGAACGGATGGATTCTTAAAGACGAGATATTCTATTCCAGGGATGGAAAAAAATCAAGGCGGTAAAATGAAATTGTCAAAAACGGGCTCTACCCCACAAGACCAAGCACATCAGCCATGGAATAAAGAGCCGGTTCCTTCCCTGCGATCCATTTAGCCGCACGGAGGGCACCCCTAATAAATGTATCTCTGTTTTGGGCAGTATGATTGAGCGCAAAAGTCTCACCTAAGCAAGCGAACATGACTGACGGTCGCGTCGCAGATTTTTTCTGCGATAGTAAGTGCGCTGCCGCTCGGCGCGTCTTTTTTGAAGCGATGATGCTGCTCGATTATCTCGATATCGTACTCATCACCCAGCATTGTGGCAACTTTCCCCGCCAGCGAGAAAAGGACATTCATGCCCACGCTTAAGTTCGTAGTATAGAGAATCGGGATTATTCTCGATGCGTCCTTGATTCTCTCCTTCTGGCCCTCGCTCAGACCTGTAGTACCTGATACAAGAGCAATTCCGTTTTCAGTACAGAAATCGATGTTTTTGTCAAGCGCCTCGGGCAATGAGAAATCAACGACGACGCCACTGTCAATCATTGGAAAGGTATCTGTTATCGTTACATAAGTGTTACTGATTCCCGCGGCCAAACCCGCGTCCTTTCCAAAATCCGGATTACTCAGCAAATCAATAGCTCCGACTATTTCGAATTCGCCTGACTCCGCGGCCAGTGTGATAAAACGCTTGCCCATTCTGCCGGCGGCACCTACTATTATTACTTTTGTCTGCATTTTATGAGCCCCAATAACCTTCGAAAACCGTGTAAATAAAAAATATAGCCGCAATATTGACTAAATGCAAAAAATTTTTGTTGAAAGATTCCATTAATTTCGTACAATTGTATGTTTTAGATATATCGAGGCATTTGAATTATGAAAAAAGATATACATCCAAAATACGAAAAAGTAGTCGTTCGCTGCGGGTGCGGTAATACTTTCGAGACGCGCAGTACAACAAATGAAATCCACGCCGAGATTTGCTCGATGTGCCATCCGTTCTATACAGGAAAGCAGAAGTTCGTCGATACAGCCGGAAGAATCGAGCGATTCCAGAAGAAATACGGCAAAAGCTATATGAAAAAAGAAGGCAAAGACCAGAAGAAATAGCTTTCTTCATATGAAAAAAATCGCCCTTCAGTGCCTGGGGACCAGGATGAAGGGTTTATTTTTAAACTGAAATCGTGCGTTTTGAATAAGTTTTTGGCTTTTTAGACACTTTTTATGAGCGAGCAACAAACCAGCTTATTGGACAAACTCGACCAGCTTGACAATCGTTACAGCGAGATAGAAACTCAGATTTCCAGACCGGAAATCGCGTCCGATTCGACAAAGCTCATTGCGCTTTCCAAAGAACAGGGGAAAATCAAGGCGATTGTAACTAAGTATCGAGAGTATAAGAAGTTATCGTCGCAAATCGAGCAAGCTCAGCAGATATTGTCCGATGCATCAGCAGAACAGGACCTCAAGAGCCTTGCTGAAGACGAGCTGGAGCAGCTTGAAATTGAGAGCGGCAGCCTTCTTGAAGATATAACGAGCACTCTCGTTATGGCAGACGATATGAGCATCGATTCAGTCATAATGGAAATACGTGCCGGAACAGGCGGCGAGGAAGCTGCTCTATTCGCCCGCGATTTGTACGATATGTACACAAAATATGCTGAGAAGCGCAAATGGAAAGTCGAGCTGCTTGACTTCAGTCCCACGGAAAAGAGCGGCTTTCGCGAGGTAATTTTCAACGTCAACGGTCCGGGAACCTGGTCCGACCTTGGCTACGAAGGCGGCGGCCATCGTGTCCAGAGAGTCCCTGAAACAGAAGCGCAGGGAAGAATTCATACTTCCGCCGCGACAGTTGCGGTCTTACCTGAGCCCGAAGAAGTGGATATCCAAATAAATCCCAGTGATGTTCTCGAACATGTAAGCAGAGCGGGCGGTCCCGGCGGTCAAAACGTCAATAAAGTCAGCAGCGCTATAAGACTCGAACATGTCCCCACGGGAATTACAGTCAATATGCGCGATGAAAAAAGTCAGCATAAAAACCGCGCTAAGGCATGGCGCATTTTGCGAAGCCGCGTTTACGAGCATTATCAAAGCGAAAAGAGGGCCGAACGGGACTCGAAGCGCAGAAGTATGATCGGCTCCGGTGACAGGTCACAGAAAATCAGAACCTACAACTATCCGCAAAACCGCGTAACCGACCACAGAATCAACTTATCGCTCTCCAGTCTCGACAAAATAATGGCTGGTGACATGGAAGAGCTGATTGCCGCACTTAAAGAATACGACAGAGAACAGAGACTGAAAAATCTCTAAAAACAAAAACAGTACAATATATCCTGGTTCCGGAAAGTATCATGATAATAATTGTCACAGGGATGGTAGGCATTGACAAGAAGAACTACCTTGAGAAGGTGTGTCGCTTTGCCAATGATAAAGGCAATGAGGTATTGCTCTGCAACGTCGGTGACATGATGTATGCTGAAGCGCCTGATATTCCAGCCGGTAAAATCCTTGACATATCACTGAAAAGGCTGCATTCTCTCCGGCGCAGCGTATTTAAGGATATTATTACCCAGTCCAAAAGTGCTTGCAATCTGATAGTCAACACACATGCAACTTTCCGGTGGCGTCACGGCCTGTTCCCCGCCGTCGATTTCGACCAGATGCGCGAGCTCAATGCTGATATGTACGTCTGCCTGATAGATGGTATAGCCTCTTTGCATGCGAGACTTGAAGCAGAACACTCTGTCGAACATACTCTAAAGGATTTGATTGTATGGCGCGAAGAGGAGATTATTGGCACAGAAATGCTCTGCAAGGGAATCAACGACAAAATACCTTTTTATTGTCTTGCACGTGGAATAGAAAACGAGACTACGGAAACGTTTTACAGGCTCGTATTCGAAAAAGATACTAAAAAAGTTTACCTGAGTTTTCCCATGACGGCAGTCAGTGACATGGAAGATGTCAAACAGGAAATCAACAAGTTTCGAACGACTATGAAAAAATACTTCACTTGCTTCGATCCGGGTGACCTGGAAGAATCTGAGCTGCCTCGAATGGCTGAGCAGGCGCAGCTGAAAGGTTTGGGCTATGTCGAAGCTGAAACACCCGGGGAAAAAACCAGGCTGGACTTGTACGAAGTTCGCCAGATTGAGCGTGACATTAATAGTCAGACATACGCGCGTGATTTTCTGCTCATAGATCAATCCAACATGATAATAAGTTTTGTTCCAAGCTTTGCCGATGGACGGGCCGCGATTTCGAGCGGCGTGGAACGCGAACTTCAGCACGCCCACGAAGCCGCGAAAGACGTATATGTCATTTGGCAGGCAAAGCAAACGCCATCGGTTTTCGTCACACAAACTGCGACAAGAGTATTTTCAGCGACCGACGAAGCAATAGAATACTTTGAAAAGAGAGGATATATACAATCGTGAATATTTCAGCAGAACAATTAGCAGGCTGTATCGACCACACATTACTCGATGCGACTGCGACACAAGTAAGAATCGAGCAGTTGTGTCACGAAGCGATAGACTATGGTTTTCATGCTGTAAGCATAAATCCCCGCTGGCTTCCGTTAGCGTATAAACTGCTGCACGGAACAAAAGTCAAAGTAGGCGGGGTGGTCAGTTTGCCTCTTGGCGGTGACTCAACGAAAATAAAAGCTGCACAGGCGAAAAACGCTATTTTTGCAGGCGCAGATGAAATCGACATGGTTGCAGACCTGGCTTCGATTATAGATGCTGACTCGAAATACCTGACCACTCAGCTTTATGAAGTTTGTAAGGTATGTCACTCCATGAAACCTCCTGTCTTATTAAAAGTTATCATCGAATCCGCGGCGTTAAGTAACGAGCAGATAGTCTTCGCGTGCAGGATTGCGCAGGAGGTTGGAGTCGATTTTGTAAAAACAAGCACGGGAATGAACCCGGCCGGCGGAGCGACTGTCGAAGCTGTAAAGCTGATGAAGGAATCTGCTCCGAAGTGCAAAGTAAAAGCAGCGGGAGGAATAAGAACCCCCGCACAGGCTCTCGAAATGCTCGAAGCCGGAGCGGAAAGAATCGGTACTTCTGCTTCAGTGAAAATAATAGAGGAATATAAAGCTCAGCAGGAGCAAGATGGATGAGGAATTTGTCAGCGAAATAATAAAACCGCTCGAAGGCACGTTCGATACAGCCTCGATGACGAGAGGAGAGCCTGGTCTACCGGCAAAATTCATCTGGAGAGATAACGAGTACGAAGTTGCCGAGGTGCTTGAAGTCTGGAAGGAAACGGGACCGTGCCGGAGCGGCAGCGATGAGATTTACCTGCGAAAGCACTGGTACAAAATCAGGACAACCGCCGGCTTAATAATGACTCTTTACTTCGAGCGGCAGGCAAGGTCAAAAAGCCAAATGAAAACAAGATGGTGGCTTTACACAGTTGAAAACTCAGGCAAGTGACATAAGTAAAATGATGGGAATTCTCTCTGCTAATGTCAAAAGTATTTTGTGCAGGCAGCATTACAGGGAATTCCACGCTCGAGTGAATTTTCCGGGACTGAGCCGGGTATTTTCCAAACTGGAGTCAGCGTCCATTCTCGGCGCTAACTCGTCTATAGGAGATGCCGGGCAGTTCAGTTATTGGGCCGCAGAGCCTAAAGAAATATTCATATTTAATTCTGCACAAAAGAATCCTTTTGAAAAACTGCAGCATATTCTGAATAAGTACAAACTCCATCGAAAAAGTAATCACGAGTTCCCTGACGGCATTTTCTGCGGAGGCTGGATCGGATTTTTCAGTTATGAACTTTGCAGATATATCGAGAAACTCCGTGCAACAACAATAGATAATTTACAGATGCCGCTAATTCGACTGTGCTTTTATGACAGTATCATAGCTTATGACCATGCTGAGAATATTTTCCGCCTGTTCGCTCTCGAATTACCCGGCGACAACAAAGAGCCTGAACAAAAGCTGAATGAACTTGAGAGATTAATAAAAGAATCAGAGCGCCTTGAGATGCCCCTTCCAGGCTATTCTGAGATTGACAATGCAGATTTCTCCAAGATACAATGCAATATGAATAAGGAATACTATCTGCATGCTTTCGAGAAGATAAAGAGATATATTTACGATGGTGATGTTTATCAAATTAATTTTTCGCGAAGATTCGAATGTGACTTCGGAACCGAAGCAATCGACCTTTTCAACTGGCAGAATATTTATAATCCGAGTCCTTATTCAGCTTACATAGATACAGGCGAATCCAAAATCGTGAGCGCATCACCTGAGATGTTCGTGACAATCAAAGACAGGACAATAAGCACAAAGCCTATAAAAGGAACGCGACCGAGAGTCAAAAATTCAGACAAGGATTACGAGCTTGAATTGCTGCGCAATGAAAAAGAACAGGCTGAACTGAACATGATAGTCGACCTGGAACGAAACGATATAGCGAGAATATGTGTCCCGGGGACACGAAAAGTCACTCAGCCCAGGACTATCGAAGCATACCCGACAGTTTTTCATGCGGTGGCTACTATTTCGGGAAAGCTTCGCGAAGATATCACCTTCGGTGATATAATGAAAGCAATGTTCCCCGGAGGATCGATTACAGGTGCGCCAAAAATCCGCTCGATGGAAATTATTGACGAAACGGAACCGACTGCAAGGGGAGTCTACACAGGCAGCATAGGTTTCATCGGTATCAATGGAAGTATGTCCTTGAATATAGCTATAAGAACGATTATTATCAAAAACAAAAAAGCATACTTTCAGACCGGCGGAGGAATCGTCGCGGATTCAGACGCCGAAGCAGAATGGCAGGAAACAATAGTTAAAGCAAGAGCACTCCTGGCTGGAATCGAAAACGTTAATATGCCTGTCACTTATTGAGGACTATGAAATGGCTGAGAAAATATTTCTAAACGATGAAATAATCGAGGTCGAAAAAGGATGCGTGTCTGTCACTGACAGCGGCTTTTTATACGGCGCGGGACTCTTCGAGACCATGCGAAGTTACAATGGTGTCGTTTTTTCACTCGAAGACCATTTGGACAGGCTGTTTTCCAGCGCAGAAGCGCTGTCTATAAAAATAGATTTTAACAGAGAAAATATAACTGATGCAATTTACCAGGTTCTGAAAGAGAATAATCTGGCAGATGCCAGGCTTCGCCTGACTGTTTCCGGCGGGCCAATGTCACTATCTGAAGAAAACAAGCGAACAACATTGGTCATTAGCGCAACTCAATTTCAGCCTTATCCGAAAGAATACTATGAAAAAGGTGTGCTCGCTGTGTTGTGTCCATACAGGCAAAATCCGAACGACCCGACCTGCGGGCACAAAACAACGAGCTACTTTTCACGTATGCTGGCTCTGCAGATGGCTCATCAGAAAAGAGCGGCCGAAGCACTGTGGTTTACAATCGATAACCGACTCGCGGAAGGATGCGTGAGCAACGTCTTCTTAGTAAAGGACTCTGTTGTTTATACGCCGCCTTTATATACGCCTGTACTTGCAGGCATCGCTAGAAAAAATGTCTGCAAGCTCGCTTTAAAAAATTCTATCAAACTGGTGGAAAAAAACCTTACGATAAATGAGGTCCTGGGCGCAGATGAGGTTTTTCTAACAAATGTCATCATGCAGGTAATGCCTGTATTCCAGGTAGAAAAACACACAGTAGGCCAGGGCGCAGTCGGAGAACTAACTAAAAAACTTCTGGCTGTCTTCCATGAATTTGTCAAAAACCAGTGCGGCGGAAAATAACACCTTTGTTTTTTAAAAAAATATTGAGTTATAAGAAATATTTTTTTCATACAACTTTCATAGAATACTAAGACATGGTTTTAATAATAAATACTTGTGTATAAATGACTTAAGTTCTTATTAGGAAGCGCGTCCCTCCTCGCAAAAAAGAGTATCATACAATAACAAACAGTAATAAACAATAAAATAATTGACATTTTTCACTTTCTTTTTTATACTCTTATTATGTTTAAAAAACTTGTTTTTAAAAGAGGTGTAACATGAAAAAAGTAAAACTGTCGCCGTTCGGATTTTTCAGAGATTTTCACGACAAAGACCATTTTTTCGAAAAACTGACCAGTAACGAAAACACATTCGAACAAATCCTGAATCAATACCTTTTAATTTGCCTGTGCTCTTTTATTTACGGAATTGTTATGGGGAGCTACAAAAGTTTCAGGCAGGCGATAAGCTCGGGAATCAAAGTGCCGCTTCTATTCACGCTTGCGATACTCGTATGCTTCCCGGCTTTTTACGTAATTCAGCATGTTCTCGGCTCCAGACTCGGATTCTGGCAAATGCTCAAAATAATACTTTCAGGATTTGTAATGATTTCCATAATTATGGTCTCTTTTTCAACAATTGTAATATTTTTTCTAATCACCGGAGATAATTACTCATTTCTGAAGTTATTACATGTCGCAATATTCGCTGTTTCGGGAATTTTCGGAATGAAGATAATCCTGGATGCTCTTCAATACTCCTGCGAGAAGAAGAATGTTTATCCGAAGACCGGAGTGACAGTCTTTAAGTTCTGGATTTTAATACTGGCTTTCGTAGGCATGCAGCTGGCATGGAACCTGAGGCCTTTTATAGCCAGTCGAGAGCTTCCCTTTCAAGTTTTCAGGCAGCGGAGGGGCAATTTTTATTTGGCAGTTATCGAGTCTGCTGTTGATTTGGTTAATCCCTCGAAAGACAATCCGAACGATAGCGGCGACTAAAATAGTATTTTATACAAGGGAAACAGAAGTTCTAAATAAGGAAGATTTAATTTCGTGGCAAGTGACATTATGACATTGGAAGAGGTTGCAGAATATCTCAGGCTCAAGCCGCAGACAATATACACATGGGCACAGGAAAAGAAAATACCGGGAGCAAAATTGGGAAAAGAGTGGCGTTTCAAAAAATCCATCATCGACGAGTGGTTCCTCCAGCACATCGACGAAAAGTTCGATGACGTTATAAAAAACTGGAAAGAAAAACAAAAAAAGCAGTGAATTGCCAAAAATCAAAAGATTAGAGATTTCCTGAAAAACTTCCTGAAAAAGCCTGCTTTCGTAAAAGCAAAAAAAGTTTTTTAATTTTTCTGCATCAAAATCACTTTCATCAGCGTCTATAATACCAGTAATTCGCATAGGATAACCCAAAGTGGCAGCGGAATCGTGGATTACTGAACAATTTCAAGCGTTATATATATTTAATATATTCATAGGGCACCAGCCGGTATTGGTCTGCGCCTGTCAGGATAAAGGCCTCGTGACAGGCGTCCAGTATTCCGGGAACATAAAATCCCGGACTTAAAGGAGAACTTCAGAATGTGAAGTAGTTTTGATATTCGAAAGAAAAGGATATCTGCTGCAAAAACGTCATGCTGGAAATACGGGTTAGTAACACGGGGAGAGCATAAGAATGAGAGTTTTTGAGATAATATTTACTATGCTGGTAATAATTGTCATCGCAGTGGCGGAACAGCAGCTTTACGACCAGTGGAAAAATAAATACAGGTTCGATTACGGCTATAGATTGCAAAGTCTGGGTGCAGATGGTATAAAAGGCGGAAGTGGTGAAAATGCAGACACTGAGCAATTTATAGGCCTGGTAAAAAATGAAAATAAAGGAGATAGCTGAACAAATTGACGAAATCCTCCCGCGAAAGTTGGCGCAAAGCTGGGACAACGTGGGATTGTTGATTGGCGATGAAAGTAAAGACGTTAAGAATATCCTGCTTACCATCGATACTACGAAAGAAGTTCTCGCAGAGGCTAAGAAACAAAATACCGACCTGATTATAAGTTATCACCCGATCATCTGGGACGGCCTGAAAAAAATCACAACCGATGACTCAACTTATGTTGTTTATGAGCTGATTCGCGCAGGTATCGGAGTTTATTCGATTCACACTTCTCTCGATGTGATAACAGGCGGAGTCAATGACAGCCTCTCGGAAATAATCGGTATAACAAACGCAAAACCTATCGGAGATTATGTCGAGTACCCGGAAGGTGACAATTATAAATTAGTCGTATTTGTCCCTGCAGACTCGCTCTCGAAGGTTTCGAATGCAGTCTTCGCGGCCGGCGCAGGCACTATAGGAAACTATAGCAATTGCGGCTTCGGGACCGATGGAACGGGAACATTTCTGCCACTGGAAGGCTCGAAGCCTGCTATCGGTAAGAAAAACAAACTCGAAAAGGTTCACGAGATAAGATTCGAGACAATAGTTCCCGCGAAAAAACTCGATGATGTAGTCGAAGCAATGAAGAAGGCACATCCTTACGAGATGCCTGCTTTTGATATTATTAAGCTTTATAACGACCAGGGCAGGTTTGGCCTGGGAAGAATCGGGTTGCTGGAAAGACCTTCCAAAGTGCCCGAATTGATTGAAAAAATAAAAAAGGCCACAGGCGCAAAAGCTATCGGGTTGGTCGGAGATGAGAAGAGAGTCATTAGAAAAGCGGCTGTATGCGCCGGGACCTGCGGAACCATCATAAATTCCATAATCGCACAGAAGGCAGATTTATACCTCACAGGCGAGCTGAAGCACCATCAGGCACTCGCCGCACAGGAAGCGAACCTGACCTGTATCTGCCTGAGTCATACTGTCTCTGAAAGGTTTATGCTGAAAAAACTCGCAAAACAATTGCAAAAACAGCTAAAAGGTACGATAATTGCCCTCAGCAAAAAAGACAATGACCCTTTTAGATGGATGAATGTATGACTGAAGAACAACAGGAAATGATAAACGAAAAACAGCAGGAAGCTGAAGAAGAATCGCAGGTTGAGGACGCAATCGAAGAATCAGACGACTCAGATCTGTCCGACGAATCCGTCATGTCTGAAGAGTCAGAAGAATCCGATTTGCCCGAAGAGTCCGATAATGAGATGACCCTCGAATCAGTTATCGAAGCTGTTCTCTTCGCCAGTGACGAGTCACTTACCGCAGCCAGGCTTGCAAATATTACAGAATCAACCACGAAACAGGTGCGCGAGCACATAAAAAGTCTCAATAAAAAATACAAGGCGAATAATAGCGCGTTCAGAATTGAGCAGATAGCCGGCGGTTTTCAAATGCTCACTTTGAGCAGGTATAATCACTGGCTGAAAAAACTACTTCGCGCACGCAGCGAGACTAAACTCAGTCCGGCAGCGATGGAAACGCTTGCGATAATCGCATACAAACAGCCCGTAATCCGTGCTGATATCGAAGCTATAAGGGGAGTTGCAGTTGGAGAGGTGATACGTTCGCTGAGCTATAAAGGACTGGTTAAGATTGTGGGTCGTGCAGAGATTCTCGGAAGGCCTATGCTATACGGTACGACGAAAAAATTCCTCGAAGTTTTCGGCCTGAACACTCTCAAAGACTTGCCGAAAATAGAAGAGCTGAAAAAACCTCCGAATTAGTAATGCAGCACGGGTACCTCGCCCATGCCGCTTGTCGCGTGGATAAAATTATAATTGCGTTGGGAGAAATTGCATGCAGTTTTGGCTTCAGATTATCGGTATCTTTGTACTTGCGGATACTGGGACTATTCTTGGGCTTTTAACGAAAAGATTCAAAAAGGGTCTCTGGCTTCTTGGCTATATCGTGCCTCTTATACTGATTTTACTAATAGCTCTTCCAAGGCATTTGTACTGGCTTGTATTGTATCCTCCATTCTCATGGCTGAACGCAGGAAGAAGGGAATATATCGTTTTCGCATTCGCAATTCCGATGCTTTTTTCCACATTGATTCCGCGGATTGAAAGCCTGAGATTGAAAATCCTTGTCTCGATATTAGTCGCAGTTGCCTGCTCATTTTTCTTCATAATTCCCTTCGTCAGTCCGCTTCTTGTCAGAAAAGAGCTCAGAAACCTTGAACCCGGAACTTTTTATAACGGGACGTATATCCAGGCAGCCGATTACACGTGCGGCCCCGCCGCGGCGGTGAACGCTCTGTTCCAGCTTGGAATAGAAGCTGACGAAAGAGAACTGGCAATATACGCCTATACCTCGCCGCACACGGGAACATCCGACGACCTGCTGGCAAAGGCTATTGAAAAACTGTACGGCTCACAAGGAGTTACATGTAAATACAGAAGATTCGATTCTATAAGTGATATGAAAGGAAACTGCCCTGTAATTGTAGTGACCAGGTTTTCATTTCTTGTCGATCACTATGTTACCGTAATCGAAGTCACGGATGACAAAGTGGTAATCGCGAATCCTGCGACAGGCAGGGAAGCTTTGACTTACGAAGAATTCAGAAGATTTATAAAGCAAGTACGCAAGAATATTTTTACCTTCCAGAATAAGGAACTCTGAATGCAGGTATTATTTGAGACTTTTGGAGTATTGATACTGGTACTCTTCGGAATTTTCGCTGCTCTGTCAGTATGCGTGATTAAGCGGAAACTTCACCTGGTACTGCTAATATCGATGGTTCCAGCTATCGGAGTTTCTCTATGGTTTTGTGTGACGTATTTTGGCCCTTCAATCTGGATTCGTCACGAGTTAAGAAATCTTCAAACTACTTTTTCAAAGGACGGTATCTGCAAACAAACCACAGGCTTCACCTGCGGCCCTGCTGCAGCGGTTACTGTTCTGCGTCAGATGGGTGTAGAAGCACAGGAAAGCGATCTGGCCATCGCTTCAAAGTGTAACCTGAAAAATGGCACAACATACGAAAATTTGGCAAGTGCGATTAAAAAGCTGTATGGCAAAAAAGACATCGATTGCTCAATCCGCAATTTCGATTCGATAAACCAATTAAAAGAAATCTGTCCTATGATAGCAGTGATAAAACTTTCCTCTGCAGTTGACCATTACACGGCCGTACTCGAAGTTACGGAGGATAAAGTAATCGCAGGTGACCCCATAGTCGGTAAAAAAGAATGGACTTACGAGGATTTCAGAAAGAAATGGCGCTTCGTTGGAATAATAATAAAACGAATTCCTAACCATGAATAAACACGAATTCACAATTTTAGTCAAGCTTATTTCTTATTTAATTTGAGAGCAGAGGTTACAAACAGTAGGATATGCTGTGCACATCATCTTTCCTGTGATCATTAATATAAGAAATTTTTGGAGATGTACAAAATTTTCTTAGACTATCGTTCTCCTTTCATACGTGATAATAGTAAGAAACACAAGTTCCGGAACCTGGAAACGGTAATATGATAGAAGACAGACTTTTACTTGTTAAATTCAAACGGGGCGATTCTGATGCTTTAAGGTGAATATATGAAAAGTACGAAGCCTGGCTTCTGACAATCGCGACGGCTCTTTTAAATGATATCGGCACTGCCGAAGATGTATTGCATGATACTTTTGTTTCATTTGCAGAGTCGGCAGGGAGAATAAAACGCGAAGGCAGCCTGCGAAATTTTCTCGCAACATGCGTTGCAAACCGCTGTAGGGATTTTATGCGAAAACGCAGACGCAATATCGAATCTCTTGACATGGCAGAAACTTTCGTCAGCGATGGAAAAGGGCCCGAACTTGCGGCTGTGTGCAACGGGCAGCTTGAAAAACTCGCAAATGCAATTGCTGAACTGCCTTATGAGCAGCGAGAAGTAATCGTGCTTCATCTAAAAGCCAGCTTAATGTTCAGGCAAATTGCAGGTTTGCAGAAGGTCAGTGTGAACACAGTTCAGAGCAGATACAGGTACGAAATCGATAAACTGAGGTCATTACTAAATAGTGAGGTGAAAAATGAGACCTTCAGAAAATATAGAAAAATTAATAAACAAATTACAAGTTGAGCCCCGACCCGATGCATCCCAAAGAAATCTCGAAGATGCACTTACAGTTTATAGAAAAGCCAGCGCTTCGGCTTATTCAAATCCGACTATATGGAGAATTCTTATGAAAAATCCAATCCCAGGCCATGCGTTCCGTATCTTCAGTCCGTGCATATTGTACCGATTGGGATGGAAGCAAAGAAGAGTGTATAATCCAAATTGATCCTGAGACAGGACAGGAAGAGTATTATTACGCGGATATCGGAAACGTTTTGACTGTTGCAACTCCGGAAAAAACCTATTATTACTACAAAGATAAAAATCTTGTTAGAATTCGCAACGAACATGTTCTTGCCGCAGAAGTGAGATTTTCCAGTCTTTTTGAGGATTTGCCGGACTTAATTCGGAGACTGAATGGCAAACTTGATTTTAAGAACCAATTTGACCAGAGCTTAAAAAAGCAGGTAATCAAAATTCGTGCTTATATTCCGGCTCAAAGAGACTTTGGAGAAAAGGAATTTATCGTCAATGTTGATCCAAAAACCAAATTGCCCATAAATACAGAAACTATTAAAGCCGCTCCCGGCCAGGGTGTCAAAAGTGTAGATCACTTCGAATACAATATAACGATACCAGAAGGATTATTCGATTTTGAAATTCCGTCGGGAGCGACTGTTGAAGAACAATAAAAAAATCGATTTATAAAACATTTAATGTCGGGCTGAATTGGTCCGGCTTTTTTATGCGCATTGAAATAGTTGAGGAAAATTTTTTCAAGAAATCTTAAAATAGCTGTCACAATTTTGCATTTTCCCCGTCATTGTTATTGAAAGGAGTAAATGATTGACTAAATCCGGGTCGGGTAAAGAAAAATGCGGCAACGAATCAGAGGCCGCTAAGGCGATAACGCCGCAGGAGCTTGTGCGAAAGTACGCACAAGATGTGCTGGGCATTTGTATCGCACATACGAAAAACTTTCACGACAGTGAGGATATTATGCAGGATGTATTCTTAAAAGCTGTTTCGAAACTCGATACGCTCAAAGACGCCAAAAGGATTCGGGCCTGGCTGATGCAGATTGCCCGAAGAATGTGTATAGATTATCACCGCGGCAAGCCAGAGGCGACGGAACAGATAACAGAAAATATCGAATCCCCTGACGATGAGAAAAACAAACAAATCTGCCGTTTGCATGAAGCAATTTCCAAACTTCCCGAAGAATATCGCGAACCAATAACTCTGTACTATCTTGACAACCAAAATTGCCCGTCTGTAGCTAAAATGCTCGGAATCAGCGAAGATGCAGTGCGCACCAGATTAGTCAGGGCAAGATTGAGGCTGCATGAGATACTTTCGGAGGATATATAAAATGAGTAATCAGAATAATTGTACAAATAATCGTGAAACTATCGCCGCTCTTGTGCTCGGAATATTAGAGCCAGACGCAGCAAAAGAGTTCCAAAAACATATAGAAACATGCAAAAAGTGTCAATCTCTTTACTATGATATGTTAAAAGAGGAAAAAGACATTCGCTCGGCATTACGGACGATTGCAGATAAAAGTGAAGTTCTCCGGGAAAACCTTATCGAAAACTTAACTAACAATAAGCCGCAAGTTGAGCCGGGGGTCAAGGCATCAAAAAGAAATGTCGAAGCGACGCTCGCGGCGCATAAAAAAGTAATTCATTCGACTCATACAAAGTCTAATATATGGGAGATCTTCATTAATAGTAGAGAAACAATGGTGGCTCGGTCCTTCGACAGTCTGGGGACGCGATATAATGATGAATTTAAACAATATCGAGACCTTAGTTTTTCGGCAGCAGGCTGTATTTGTAAGTCCGTACGGATCGACGCATGTTTCAGGCACATGGTATAGAAACTATGTGGCAAGGGACAGGTCGGTAAAAGAGCAATATTATGAAGAAACTGACGAAGATACCTTTGGTGACGTCAAGCCGGACAGCATATTACAAAATGTCACTTACGATTTGCCTGATGGAAACGATTTAACATTATATGATATTTCTTTCGAGTTTAAATGCTATACAGTCAAAACCCTTGAAGGTGCTGCTTATCAAAGAGATCCTGTCGAAAGGCTTCGTTTTTATGTCAACCTTTTAGACAAAGCCGATCGAATACTCGATGTGGAAACTTTCGAAGGCAAAAAATGCGTGGGCTTCGAAATCAGCGCAAGTAAATACGGTGATAATCCCCCTGAATATATAGATCGGATATGGTTCGATGTACAGACCAAACTGCCAGTCCGCATAGAAGAGCATGGCAGGCCTCTTACAGACCGGCCCGGAGAGACACTTACATTTATACAAGACCAGTTTGTATATCACGCGCACATTCCCGGGGAACTATACGAGCCGCAAATTCCGGATGATTTCATCAATGCCGAGTCGTCTGAGATGCGAAAAGCGCGGGAAGAACAGGAAAAGGGTCAGATGATTTATGCCAATGTTCCGCCTGAGCTTGCGGCTGTAACTGCAAAAGCAATGACAACTTTTGAAAACGCAGCTTACAGACAGCGCTTAGGTAATATCGAAGATGGAACATGGACGTATCACAATAGACAACAGGTCTATGTTTCAAAATATGGCTGGCGGGAAGATGATTATTATTCGTTACAGCAAGTTCAACGAACTAATTTCTATATCACCAGCCAGAGTGACTGGGGCAAGACGAGTTTCGATTTCAATGACAAGAACTTCAGCATGATACAAGTAATAGTGGACTATCGCCGGCACACCTATAAAACAATTACCTACGGAGGCAGTTCGCATCCTGATAATCCGATGGATCGCATAATCTTCCTTATAAGCTGGTTCAGCAAAGCAGATATATTCTTCGAGAATGAGGAAAAAGATGGTAAAGAATGCTACGGTTTTGAGCTAAGTGCAAAAAAATACGGCACAAATCCGGAGACAACCAAACATCGTCTATGGTTCGACAAAAAAACAAATCTTCCCGTAAGAATAGAAGATGAATGGCTCGAAGACGATGGCCCGAGAAAAATGATTAAAGACCAATTTGAATGGAACGTGAAATTACCACCCGACACATTTATACCTGATATTCCAAAAGATTATACGCCGGAACAGGAGAGTACAGAAAAATAATGCAGGTGTATTTATTTGAACAATAGAGCCGGGCTTTCAAGTCCGGCTTTTTTATGCGCAAGGAAAACAAAAGTTGCTGGACAGGCATAGTCCGGTTTGGTATAATCGATAATATATATATTATATTTTCAGGAGGTCAGATATGAAAAAACTTAAGAGAGCATATCGGAAAAATTCGAAACAGCAAAAAAGCTTCAGGTATAAAGCTATAAGAACCGGAGCGGCTGCCGCGATAACGTTTGGAGTTAGCGCCGGGCTTCATAAAACTCTCGCGAGCGATGTTCAGGCTGTTGTTCCTGATGTCCACCAGGTCGCGGTGAGTAACGATAGCGACAGTGACTTGCTGAACAATTCCGAGGAAATGGCTATAGGTTATGAACCTTTCAATCGTGACCAGAATAAGAATTTAGTCTCCGACGGAATCGAATTGGCCAGCCGCATCGCCGCGGCAGTTGACGAGCTGCCTGTCTATGTTCCCGGAACCATGATGCCCATACCAAACGAGCCGTATAAGATAGTACATCTTATGAGAGGTATCGAAGCATGCGATATTTGCGGCGAGCAATATAACATGGGCGGGTATGAGATTATCAATCCCCGACTTAATATGACCTTCCCCGATCCCAACGACCCACTTGATGGCGCGTTTCTGCCTGAGCTTGCGGTTCATTATATGAGTCACGGCTCGTTCGACTGTTTCGGTGAAGTTCACAGCGGCAGAGTCGATATTCCCAGGCTGATGAGAGTGCTCGAACTGCAGTTCCCTTATGAAGCAGATATTCACCAGCTTGCTTTTGATGGTAATGATGTCGATAATGACTTTCTGACAGACAATGAAGAATTGTCGGCGGGATTTAATCTCCACGATCCCGACCAGAACAATAATCTCGTTCCCGACGGAATCGAATTTGCGCAGCAATGCGCCGCGGCGATAGAAGCCCTGCCCCAAGTCGATGGGAGTGAGCCGCAAACGATTTACAAGGAGAGCTTCATGCTCAGAGGACTTGAGTATTGTGATATATGCGGTGAAGCTGTAAATATGGGGCACTGGCTGGTTACAAACTCTGCGATTAGACAGTCTATCGAGGTCCCTGTGATAACTTTACATTATATGACTCACGGCTCATTCAGCTATGCGGGGGATGTGCACGGGACAGGCAGAATTGATGCCAGCCTTCTGAAGAAAATTCTGGATATGCCTCAGCAGTGCGGGGATCTGGGAACTATGTTTCTTCCCGCCGATACAAACAGGGACTGCACAGTCGATATCAGTGATTTGAATGAATTCATAGCGATGTGGCTCGAAGAAATGCGCAGCAATTCGGATTGACTGGATGAGTGAGCGGCAAACAGGAAGAAAAACGGAAAACGATTTTTCCGGAATTGAGAGATATTTGGCTTCTTTGAAAAAAATCGATTTCGAATTAGCATATCTTGCACTGCTTACACGTGAAGGCCTAAAACCTCTGAGCAGATGGGAAAAACCTCTTGAAAACAAAGAACTGGAATTACTTCAGGCGTTGGGCCTGCATACGAAATCAATCAGGCGAACAGTAAAAACGGGCCGGGAAGTTAATGAGACTGTTTTCGGTAAATCTTTTGTTTATCTTGACTTATACTCAAAAAGATTCGAAAATAAACCGATAGAAAAATCTGCTGATGTGCAGCGATACGAAGGTTTTCTTTTTGGTTATCCCCCCTGCTGCATCGAGGGGTATATCGTCAGACCATATGCGCCGAATAATCTCGATGAAGAAGACCGGAAAATTCTATTTCACTGGCCATGCGACAATTGTAAAATAACTCCTTTTCTGGTGAGCTCATATAGAAAAATATTTGAAATAATCCAAAATCTGTAAATTTGTCAAAAACTTTGCGGATTTTTCGTAAAATTTGTGTCACAAATCTGCTATCTTTACGTCTATATCAAGGTAAGATAAATATGAAAGATAATTGAGGGTATGAGATTTGTATGAAAACTTGCCTGTCTGAAAAAGCGTTCCAGGCGATTCTTAGCGGCTCTGCGCAGGCTGAGCAGCTGACCAGGTGGAGGCGTCATCTGCGAGAATGCGATACGTGTGCGGCCCATTTAATTCGGCTTCAGACAAACGATAAAGACATTCAAAAACAAACTTCCGAAGGAACACAAAATAAAGATATTCTTGATGTTAACCAGATTGACGGGCGACTCGAACCCAACGTTCGGATAGGCGATTTCGTAATCGAAAAGAAGCTTGGCTCCGGCGGGATGGGAACAGTCTACCAGGCGCGCCAGAAGTCTTTGAAACGCAAGGTGGCCCTGAAAGTTATGTCAGCGGGTTTGTTGACTACCGCGGAAGCAGTTGAGCGATTTCATCGGGAAGCGAGAGCAGCCGCAAAACTTCATCATACGAATATTGTCGCGATTTACGCAGAGGGACAGGAAGGTCAGACTTGCTACTACGCGATGGAATTAATCGAAGGCAGCACACTCGAACAAATTATCAGCCAACTGAAAGTAAAAGGCAGTGACAACATTAAGACAGTTTTATCGAGCGGATTTTTCGTTACCGATTCGCACCCTGACTACGTTTCTTCATCAGGTATTTCGCGAACCAGAACATCACTGGGTAAAACTGAATCTTCACAGGAGCATTTCGATTCGATTGCGAAATTGGCAGCAGACGTTGCGGACGCCCTTGCATACGCTCATAAGAACAGCATAATACACAGGGACATCAAGCCATCCAATTTAATTCTCGGTACCGACGGCCGGATAAAACTCATGGACTTCGGGCTGGCGCGAGTACTCGAAGAGCCGAGCGTGACTGTCACCGGCTGTTTTATGGGAACTCCACGCTATATGAGTCCCGAGCAGATTAAAGGGTCGAAAGGCGAAGTGGACCATGCAACGGATATTTATTCGCTGGGTGTGACACTTTATGAATTACTGACTCTCGAAACTCCCTTTTCAGGTGAGACACGCGAGCAGGTTGTCACGCAAATTCTCCAAGAGGAGCTTATCCGGCCAAGAAAGATCGATAATCGAATACCTCGGGATTTGGAGACCATCTGCTGCAAAGCGATGGAGAAAGACCCGAAGCAGCGTTACAAGAGCGCTAGCCGGATGGCTGAGGATTTAAGACGCTATGTGAATCGCTATGCAATTACTGCAAAAAGAACAGGGCCTGTCGAAAGAGCAGTGAAGTTCGTGCGCAGGCACAAAGTATTGTCGAGTCTCGTTGCAGTAATAACGGTCATGACCGCAATTGTAATTTTGACGGGATGGAAGTATTTCACATCTCAATGGGTGCAAAAAACTGCTTTACCTGAAATCAGGAAACTCGTCGATAACGGCCAATACCTCGATGCATTTGCGCTGGCAAAGAAGGCTCGATTCTTTGCACCGCGCGATCCCAGGCTTGCGTCTTTGCTGTCCGAATTTACAAAACTCGTTTCAATTCGTACTAATCCCTCGAATGCTGAGATTTATATCAAACCTTACAGCCTGCCGGATGAGAACTGGACAAAGCTTGGGAAGACTCCCCTTAAAAATTTGAGTCTCGCGCAGGGACTTTATCGCTGGCGCATTGTAAAACAGGGATATACAACGCTCGAATTTCGAGATTCTGCCAACGAAGTGATGAATTTCATACTCGAAAGAACCAACATAACTCCGCCGGGCATGGTCCGGGTCTCAGGAGGTTCCTATACGCTTGCTCTTGTCGGATTGAGTCAGTTCTCTGTCGATATGCCTGATTATTATTTGGACCGTTTTGAGGTTACAAATAAAGAATTTCAGGAATTTGTAGCTGTCGGAGGCTACCAAAATGAGAAGTACTGGAAACAGGAATTTATCAGGGATGGTCAGACAATCTCATGGGCCGATGCAATGAAAGAATTTCGCGATAGTACAGGTCAGCCAGGCCCGTCAACGTGGTTGAATAGTCATTACGCAGAAGGCATGGACAATTATCCTGTCGGCGGCATCTCGTGGTACGAAGCGGCTGCCTACGCTGAATTTGTTGGAAAGCAATTACCGACTATATACCATTGGACCAACGCTGGTGTCACTCTCGGAACGTACGCGGGCACTATTTTACCATTCAGCAATTTTGATGGCAAAAGTATAGCATCAATCAATCAATATGCAAGCCTTGGCAATTTCGGCACGTACGATATGCCGGGAAATGTTCGTGAATGGTGCTGGAACGAAGCCGATAACAATACAAGATATATTTTAGGCGGCGCATTTAATGACCCCGTATATAAGTTCGCAGGCGCAATTAAATTTGATCCTTTAGACCGCTCAACGGAAAACGGATTTCGCTGCATGCAGATTTTACCGAACAGCACAGTTCCTTCAATTGCATATGCGCCTGTCGTTACCCAGGTGAGAGACTATTCGAAAGAAACGCCTGTCTCCGAAGAAGAATTCCTCACTTATAAAACGATGCTTTATTCTTATGACGAAAGTGACCTGAATCCTGTTGTAATAGACAGGGATGACACGCCTGACGAATGGATACATGAGACCATCGGAATCGATGCGGCGTACGGAAACGAACGAATGAATCTGCATCTTTATCTGCCCAAAAACACAGAGCCTCCATACCAGGTGGTTTTTTATTTCCCGGGAAGCTCAGCTCTTTTCCTTCGTGATTTCGAGGGCCGCGGCCTTCCTGAATTCATAGTCAGGAGCGGCCGGGCGGTTGCTTATCCCATATATAAAGGTACCTATGAACGCACTACAGGTTTGCCTACAAATCGGCCTGATATGTCGAGGAATTACAGGAACCATGTGATCTGGTGGTCAAAAGATTTAAGCAGGTCTATCGATTACCTCGAGCTTCGCGATGATATTCAGCATGATAAAATTGGTTTCTACGGTCTGAGCTGGGGCGCGGTTCTCGGAGCCATTTTCCCCGCTGTCGAAGAACGAATCAGCACGTGTGTTCTTATCGGAGCAGGTTTCTATTTCGAGAGGTCTCGTGGTCCGAGGTAGTGGTCGAGCCAATTCAGGGTTTCCTCGTAGATTCTTTCTGTCGGGAGGTGGCCTCCCTTAATCAGAATATGTTTCTTGTCTTCTTTTGGTGTTCCCAATAAGTTAAACATATTCTGATTAAGGGAGGCCACCTCCCGACAGAAAGAATCTACGAGGAAACCCTGAATTGGCTCGACCACTACCTCGGACCAGTCAAATTGACTCGCTCGAACTGACTGATGTTATTCTTTCGTGCTGAGAAGAACAAGTGCCCCAGTTTCTTTTTTCTTGAAATATCCTTCTGTTTTTGAGAGAATTACTATATATCTCATATAAAGGGAAAGAAAGTAAATGTTCGGGGACAATATAGAATTACCGTTAAGCAGAGAAGCAGAGCTGAGCAGCGAGCAGGCAGAGCAGGAATTGCTGGATGCTATTCGTCAGAAGCGAGAAAATGCCTGGGCTTCTCTTATCGAGCAATACCAGCGAAGGCTTCTGAACTTCGCGATATCGAAGCTGCGCAGGCGCGAAGATGCAGAAGATGTTATCCAGGAAACATTTATTTCGTTCATTAAAGGTTTGGAAAATTATCGCGGCGAAGTGAATCTTGAAACGTATTTATTCACCATCCTGCGCAACAAGATAATCGACAAGTACCGAAGCAGCAGGAGCAAATCGATAAGCCTTCTTCAGGACGTTTATTATTCTTCACAAGATGAAAACGAATCGGACGCGGTTGTGGAAATAGCGTCGCCGCGATCTTCGGAGAGCTGGATTGTAAGCCAAAACGAGCAATATCAGATTCAGCAGAACATCCTTGCCCGGGCCCTGGTGACACTATGCAGGAGTTTCAAGGACGAGCTTAAATTCAGGAATCTTAAAATCATAGAGCTCCTGCTGTATTGTGGTGTATCAGTTTCGACTGCGGCGGAGCTTGTGAAGGTCGAAGAATCGACTATAAGAGCCTTCAAGTATCGCTGTCTCAGGCATTTACGAAAGAATGTCGAGGAGCTCGGTGCTTCCAAAGACTTCCCTTATTCCAACTTCGAGAATCTTCTCACAACTACGTGGGAGTCTCAGCGAATCACGTGCCCGAAACGCAGCACAATCGGTGCTTTCCTCCTGGAAAAACTCGACCCGGAGTGGTTCGACTATATCGATTTACATCTTACTACACTCGGATGTCACTTCTGCAGAGCTAATCTCAAGGACCTGAGACAGCAGAAGACTGTCGAAGAACATTCGTTTCGAGACAGAATTATGGCATCCACTGTAGGCTTCTTTAACAATACTAAAAAATAGATAACGCCGGACACAGGGACACTTGCTTATGATGTCTACGAACATTATCGGAATGTTTCCCCGCTGGATACTTATTTATGGTGACTTAAAGGCCAATATCTGCATAAAGTCACCCTGATTTTATGTCGATAGATTTTACCTGTATAGAGCAGGAACAGGGTCTGACTCTGTAGACTACAGCTATGAATGTGCAAATATGAATAAGAAAACAGTCATTCAAAAAGGATTAAGAAATGAATGGACCTCTCCGAAAACCTGTAGAAGTAATAGCTATAGACCATAACGAAAACGTTGTTGCCGCGGCAGCAAAAATGAGAGCAGAAAAAATAAGCTGCCTGATCGTCAATGATGAGCAAAGCAGGTTTGTGGGTTTGCTCACGGAGCGCGATATCGCCAATTGCGTAGCAGTTTCTCCAAAAGACCTTCCAAATACTATCGTAGCACAAATAATGACTGCAAAAGTTGTCTCATGTCCCCCGGACACACCTACCAGCAAGGCAAGGGAAATCATGACTGCCCACGGAATTCGTCATTTGCCGATAGTGGACGCTGACATTGTCGTAGGCATATACACAGCACGCGACCTTATGCAGCAGCAGCTTCTCGAGGACCGTGCGGCAGCGAAAGAAGTTGCGATGCTTTCAGCCTGTCTCAAAAGTATAGACCTTAACGAAGCAGCGGAGATTGTTGCAAAGGAAGTTCCGAAAATCTTCCAGGCCAACAGATGCGCGCTTTGCCTGTTTAAAGACGATCCTGCAATGGAAATGCCGGCTCTGTCAAGTCTCAATGAATGCCTGTGCTCGGAGGAAATCCTTAGCTGCATCGCTCCGACAGTTTCATTGCTGCCTTCGAAATCCATTCTCGGAGAAATTCTGCAGGATGAGCAGTTCACTTATGACATTCTTCCTGAAGATTGCGAAAAATCGGGCGTGGAGGGACCGAGACTAGTTATTCCTTTGACGATATCGGGACATAAGGGAAAGAGAAAAGACTTCTCTGGTTCGCCGTTCATGTTAGGCAAAACAAAGAGAGGGACTTTTGTTGACATAAAGGACAAATCATCGGTGCAAAACGACCAGATGACCGGTTATTTGTGCATGTGCGACCTGGCTGACAGGCAGAATATCAACAGGGAGCTTATTTGCTACAAAGCAAACCTTACTAAGGAGATTCTGACTTCTCACCTCACGAACGCAAGCTTGTATCAGCGAGCAAGATTGACATCTCTTACAGACGCTTTAACCGGCGTCGGCTCCAGGAAGCTTCTCGAAGACAGGCTTCAGGCTGAAGCTGCAAGAGCAAAAAGATACAAGCGTCCGTTTTCGATATCAATTATAGACCTCGACAATTTTAAAACAATTAATGATGTATTGGGCCATGCTACAGGTGACGACGCACTCAGGAAACTTGCTGTCTGCATGAAACAACAGAAAAGAAATCCTGACGTGCTCGCAAGGTACGGAGGAGATGAATTCGTTATACTAATGCCTGAAACAAAAGCCGAGGATGCCTTCAAACTAATGGAAAGGATTCGCGCCGAAGTCCAGAAAATCCACGTAGCGGAAAATATCTCGATGACAATAAGCAGCGGGATAGCACAGAGTGCGCCTGAGAGCGACCATGGCTCAAGCGAAGTCATACGAAGGGCTGACCTGGCTCTCTACGAAGCGAAAAGCGCCGGTCGAAACTGCGTCAAGCTCTGGAATAAAAACATGTCAAAGATTCTAAGCACAGACGACATCGAGATTGAAAAAATAAAGAAACTGAAAAGGCGTGTCGCAGGACTCTCCGAGCAGGCGGAAAACATGTTCATACAGAGCATCTGGGGACTTGTACAGGCACTCGAAGCAAAAGATCCCCACGTAAGAAGGCACTCCGAGAACGTAATGTACTATACTATCGGGATTGCCAAGGCAATGAACATCGCCAATAAGAAGATAGAAATAATCCGACGTGCCGCAATGATACACGACATCGGAAAAATCGGCGTCCCGGATGCGATTTTAGCCAAGCCTGATCGACTTACACCGCGAGAGAAAAGCATAATCGAGCAGCATCCGCTTATAGCAGTCCGCATACTCGAGAAAATGAGTTTTCTCGAAGACGAAGTTGCCATTATCCGCGGCCATCACGAAAAGTGGAACGGCCAGGGTTATCCCGACGGTCTCTCCAGGACTGCAATCCCGATCGGTGCAAGGATTTTAGCCGTAGCTGACTCGTTCGACGCGCTCACTTCCAACAGAGCATATCACAAATCCAGAACCCTTGAAGAAGCAATAGAAATACTCGCTGATTCATCCGAATATGACTTCGATCCCGACGTGGTAAATGCTTTGATTGCGTGGGTCGAAAAGGTCCGCAGACTATCAGGCAGCAATGAAAATATTAAACCAGAAGACCTGATACTATCTCAAAAACAGCCTGGTCACACTTACTCCGTAGAGTTTGACGCTGATGTTTTGAAAATGAAAGCCGCCCTCACTTAGAAGCTCAAATAAAAGAATCGTGCCGCGGGCATCTTGCCCGCGAACGCATGGAGAGGAAGCCCATGCCGCTCCTTAAAAGTTCTTTTTATTATAGATTCTTAGAACCGCCTTTCAGCATCTTTATCTGCTCGTTAATATTGCGGACACGCTCCTCGAAAGGCGGATGTGTTGAAAAATAATCTCCGATATCGATTCGATTTTCGGATGATTTCAGATTACCCAGACGTCTTAGCAACGTTATGGAACTCTCTGGCGCGAAGCCTGCCGCTTCAACCAGGCGAACTCCAAGCTTGTCAGCCTGAAACTCAAGCTCCTGGGAATAGGCGCTTTCAAGATACTTCACCCCGACGTTTTTGACCCAGCCTGTAATCGCGCCGCGAGAAGGCACAACTCGCGAAGCGGCGTTAACCGCAAAGTCGCGCATCAGGCGATTTATCGCATGCTTGCGAATCACGTGAGCCATTTCATGCGCGATAACAAAAGCAGTTTCGTCTCTGTCCCACTGGCATAATTCTATGATCGAACGTGTTACAAAAATGAATCCCCCCGGCAGCGCAAACGCGTTAGGTTCACCGCCCGAGAGAGCTTCGAAACTGAATGTGCGCGACTCATTTGCGACGCATCTGGAAAGGCGAAATCCTGTTTCATTCAGTATCTGCTCGATTCGGGAATCCTTGTCAAGTTCAGCCTGGTTTCGTATCTCGTGCGCCAAATCCCGGCCCACCTGGTTTTCCATTTTTATGGTATCCGTTTCGGTGCCGGTCATCGAATGCCATATCCACTTTGCCCT
>JARRRJ010000045.1:0-8479 GCA_037380865.1 Sedimentisphaerales bacterium | reverse complement strand
AGCCGCTAAAGGATTAATTACCCCTTTGCCGGTATATTTTGGTGCGCTTCCTCCAATCGGCTCGAACATGCTTACACCTTCGGGATTGATGTTCCCGCCGGCCGCGATTCCCATGCCGCCCTGAACCATCGCGCCGAGATCGGTTATGATGTCTCCGAACATATTCCCTGTAACAATAACATCGAACCATTCCGGATTCTTCACCATCCACATACAGGTCGCGTCAACATGATAATATTCGCGTGCGATATCGGGATATTCTGCTTTGCCCATTTCGTGAAAAGCTCTTTCCCACAGGTCGTAAATATACGTAAGCACGTTCGTCTTGCCGCACAAAGCAAGCGTGTTTTTATCGCCTTTGCCGCGTGCTTTCTTGCCTCGTTTTTTCGCATACTCGAACGCATATTTAAGACAGCGGTCCACCTGGAAGCGATTATACACGGCTGTCTGGACTGCAACTTCGTTTGGAGTTCCTTTCATCGTGAAGCCGCCTGTGCCGGTATAGGCGTCGCCTGTGTTTTCCCGCACAACTGTAAAGTCAATATCATCAGGCCCTTTGTCTTTCAACGGCGTAGCAACTCCCGGATAAAGCTTCACAGGCCGCAGGTTGATATACTGATCCAGTTCGAATCTTGCCTTGAGTAAAATTCCCTTTTCCAATATGCCGGGCTTTACATCAGGATGACCAATCGCGCCCAAAAGAATCGCATCGAATCCGCGAAGCTCTTCTATAGCGCTATCAGGCAAAGTCTCCCCTGTCCTTTTGTACCTTTCACCGCCAAAATCAAACTCTGTCAGGTCGACTTTAAACCCGAACTTATCCGCCGCGGTCTTCAATACTTTAACCGCTTCAGTCGTAACTTCCGGCCCTGTCCCGTCACCGGGCATAACCGCTATCTTATAACTATTCGCCACTTTTAACTCCTTGTTAACCAATAATCTTTTAATAAAAATCGACAGAACGTTTACTATAACCTCAAGTAACCCAATTTTCAAGATAATCTACAGAGCATTTATAGTATAGGAATTGATTGTATCTGCAGAATCTTAACAATATTTTATTCTTAAGCAGGGTCGAAATCTCCTGTACTAATTAATCAGAACTTTACGAAAAAGCTATATCCATGTTTTTCAAAGCCAAGGGATTCATAGAATTTGTGAGCCCGTTCCCGATTGATATTGCAGGATAATGCCAGTTTGTAGCACTTTTGTGTTTTGGCTTCTTTCATTGCGAACTCTATCATCCGGTGTCCGATACCCTGGTCCCGCCACTTCGTATGTACGACTACATCTTCTACGACAGCAGATGGAGCTCCCATGTGTGCCAAATTATCCATAATGAGAAACGCAAAACTTCCAACAATCTGATTGTCCACTGAAGCCACATAAAGAGAATAGCTGGGATACTGCTTCATCTTATCAAGCACCGATGTCGCACTTTGTAAGTCAAGAACATTTCTGTTATCTATATCCGGCTCTGCATATAGTGTGAGTATATCTTTCAAATCGTCTCGGGTTGCTTTGCGAATATCTAATATCATAACTAATAAATTCCCATAGGTCTTTACAGCTCAAATTCTGTTTTGAAGGCTATTGTTGCGTAACCTCCCACCTGCACCTTTGACGGCTTTCCATCCTTTACTTCTACAGTCACTGTAACGATGCCGTCTCTTCCAATGGCTTCACCCTGTTTTCCTTTGAACTCAATAGACCCATTGAGTGCCTCTAAGATGCCATGGTGTACTAAGTAAGCGCCAAGCGGGCCGTTTGCGTTTCCGGTAACAGGGTCTTCGGGAATACCTATTGCGGGTGCGAACATTCTGCCGTGGGTAAGGATGCTTTCATCGTCAGAATCAAAGGTAAAAATAAAATAACCATTGCAGCCGATTGTTCTGCTGATATTTATCAACTTACCCAAATCAGGTGTAAGTGAATTCAATGTTTTTCCGCTCTTTATTCCGACCATAACCTTTGAGTGTCCCGTCGATACGATTTGAACCGGACATCGTTCGTCCAAATCAGACTCAGATAAGTTAAGTGCTTTAAGAATGTCATTTTTATTCCGGCCTTTTATTTCAGGAGATATTTCAAATGCGCCCTGTGTCATGATAATTTTATAGTCGGAATCTTCTTTGACGATATCAACCGGCAATATCCCTATTCCGATTCGCTGCTTAACAGTACATGATGGCATTGTGTTTTCTATGGCACGAACATAATGAGCGGATATTGTAGCATGTCCGCAGGATGGAACTTCGGTTGCAGGTGTGAAAAAGCGAATCCATACATCATGGTCACCTGCTGTTGGCGAGAGTATAAAAGCTGTCTCGGCATTATTCAATTCACGTGCAATTGATTGCATTTGTATCTCTGTAAGACCATCAGCGTTAGATACAACACCTGCCGGATTTCCCTTGAATTTCTCCTTCGTAAATGCATCAACCTGATAAATGTGATAAGTTTTCATTAAATTTTTCCTACCTTTATACGTTCACACTCTACCCTGCAAGATATAAAAATTCATCTCAACCGGGCGCATACTATAACCTTCCATCGAAGGAATTTCAAGGAAATGTGCTTATATTCAACCAGCGATGCGTTTGCATTTTCCTTATCATCTGACTTGTTTTAAGAATCATTACCAGGAACAGAATCCATCCACCCGTGAAAGGTGACGCCCTTGTCCTTACTTTGCTCAATGAGGTCCGTGTGACTGATTAGTCCACCTTGCTGATTGTAAACCAGATTGTACCAGAGACAGGCCGCGAGCCATTCTTTTACCGGAGTCCTTTCCTCACCAAGACAGGCGTAAACCCGAAGGATGTTGTTTCTTGGATCAAAGCCGAGGTCTATGTGACCGAGATCCAAAAGGAGAAATTGCATGGGGACACGCATCAGCCACCTGTCCAGGCCCAGCGCGTAGCCAAAGAGCATATGGCCGAGACGTTGTTTTTCGGCTTGCGCCTTGCGCATAGGGATACCTAATCGACCGGTTCCAATGCCATGAATCCAGCCTTCGACGTAGCGAAACGTGTTATGGTGACAGTCCGAGGCTGTGTGGATTCCGGATGCGATGGCGCAGCATGTTTTGTATAGCTCCTGTTTCTGTGTGTCCCTCAGCTTGTCGAGCGTTTCTCGATAAGCTGGATCCCATTCAGGACGGACCTTCGGCAGTCCGGCCTTCTCGGCGATCTCGGCATCGAGACGGGGACCGCGTCCGTTTTCGTCGTAAAACACGTCCTTTCCCATGGCCTCCATTTCCTGGAGTTTGGACCCCTCCAGGGAGCATTGGGGATCGGTCCCCGTGTAACTGAGCTTGACGAAAAAGTCAATTGTCAGCAGCATCCGATCCAGCATCATCTTCTGGACCTCGCTTAAATCCGAAACCGCACCGAGCCATTCGTAAGATCGATTGATAAATCCCGCCGCCTCCGGGTGCGCCTTGATAGCATTTTCTCTCGGCTCACCTGCTGTATACGCATTTAATACGCCGTGAATAGTCCTGATACTTTCCATTTGTCGCGGCTGGCTGGTCTTTAGCCGGCACCCAATACCCGAGCACAAGCATCCGTTTTTGAAAGATGACTGTTCCAGTTTCCCCCGAGCAATGGCAAACAGTAACTCGTCCACGGTAACCGGAAGGCCACTGTCACACGGGATAAGACTAGTGACGTGACAGCGAAGGAGCCGAATACTATCGTCAAGAGGTCCCAGCTTGCTCTGCATGTCATGCAGGTGCTTGATCGTATCGTCCCATTTGTCTTCCTTCCATTGTCCTTCCTCATTTGGAAAGATCCAGGGAATGGTTGACCACTGGCTTATTAGGTTACCATCCTCATCTGAATAGAGTGTACTAATCATTTGGCTCTTCCGGACGGGCGTAGAAGAAGTCTCTCCAGTGTACACCGCTTCAAATCCAGGGGAAACCTGGTCGTAGGGTACTAATGTATTTTTCTTCTTTGCCATAATGTTCCCTCTCAGTTTTATGTAAGAATATTTGGATGTTTTTGTATCCGTACTTAGATCAAAGCCTTAAAAGAACGCGGCAACATTCTTGTGGCCGGCGAACAAGCGTTCATTTCCTAAAAGCCGGAAAGTCCAAAACCAACTATCTTTAATTGTTGATACTATATCTTAAATACACTGTTTTTCAATAAAATCTGTTTATGCTCAAGGGGCTATGCACCACCACAGCCTTTGACGGCAGTCTGTATTACGAAGCCTGAATTAATTCCTGCTACGAGATTGATTGCCTCTTTTATGGTCTGATCAGAAATGCCTGATTTTCTGGCTGTTGCCACTCTTACAGAAGTACAGTCAGGACAACCTTTAGTAGCGGCGACCGCAAGGCCAATCAAATGTCGCTCTCTTTCAGTCAATTCGCCATCGAATTTTCCGCCGAAAACAGGATCGCCTGCTTCCGTCTGAGCTTTGATTAAAGAAAAATCTGAGTAATTCATATTTAACTCTTTCCTTCATTTATAGATAACACTTTTGTGAAATCCATCAGTTTATGTCAAGGAAGCACTTTTCTTTTTTATGTGTTCGAGCAGGCCGCCGTCGTTAATTATTTCCAATGCGAAGTCAGGCAGTGGATTGAACTTTATATCTTCTCCTGTTGTTTTGTTTTTAATCAGGCCCGTTTTGAAATCGATATCAAGCTCGTCGCCGTCATGGATTAAGTATGGTGCTTCCTGCGATTCAATCAGGTAGAAGCCGTTATTGATGGCATTGCGATAAAAAATTCGGGCGAAGGTTTTTGCAATTACAGTTTCTACGCCTGCGCCGCGAAGCGCCCAGACTGCATGCTCGCGCGACGAACCGCAGCCGAAGTCATCTCCGGCTACGATACAATCGCCTTTTTCGACTTTCTTAACAAAATCCTTGTCCAGGTCTTCCATGCAGTGAGCCGCTAATTCTTGTTCATCGTCTGTGTTCAAGTACCGTGCCGGGATTATTTCATCGGTATTAATATGGTCTCTTTTATATACATGTGCTTTACTCATAAATTCTCCTTGAACCACTGATTAACACTGATTTTCACTGATTCATTTTAATATAAGCCTTAATGAGTGTTGATTATTCTTTTAAACTCAAGCGAAGAAGAGCCGAAATTAATTAGTAACGCCAGCGGTAAGTCAGTTGCTTTCAAATAGTTTAAAACTTGTGCCTGTTCGGTATCCGACAGTGTTTTTATCGCCTTTAATTCGACTAAGACTCTGCCTTCAATTACAAAATCACAGAAAAACTGTTTCGCAACTTTTCCTTTGTAAAATACATCTACTGGCATTTGCCTTTCAAATTCGATTTTCTGCAAATTCAACTCTATAGCCATCGCCTCTTCATAAACACTTTCGAGAAAGCCGTGATGAAGTGTATTATGGACTTCCATCGCTGCACCAATTATTCTCTCGGTTAAGTCTTCATGCAAGTAGTTCATTTTTTAAATCCGTGAAAATCTGCGTAAATCTGTGGTTAAATAAAAGTTCTTGGATCCGTTATTTTTCCTTCGATAGCGCTTGCTGCTGCTGTTGCCGGGCTGGCGAGATAGACTTCGCTTTCCGGGTGTCCCATTCTGCCTGTGAAATTTCTGTTCGTAGTGCTGATGCACTTTTCTCCTTTAGCGAGTACACCCATAAATCCGCCCAAGCATGCACCGCACGTGGGAGCGGCAATAACACAGCCTGCGTCGTAGAATACATCGAACAAGCTTTCATCCTGAGCCTGTTTCCAGACAGAAGGTGTCGTCGGGACAATTAAAGTGCGAATAGCAGTTTCTTTGCCTTTGAGGATTTTTGCTGCTATGCGAAAATCTTCTATGCGGCCGTTTGTACAGCTTCCGATATAAGCCTGGTCAAGCGTGATTGGCTCACACTGGCTGATTGGAATTCCGCCGCTTGGTAAGTGCGGCATAGCTACCATCGGCTCCATTTTCGAGCAGTCGAATTCTTCAGTTGCGACGTACTCTGCGTCACTGTCCGATTCGAATACAGTGTATTCCTTTTTGTCTCTGAGATGCTCGTCGAGATATTGTTTAGTTATATCGTCGAAGCCTATGATACCGTTTTTGGCACCGGCTTCGATAGCCATGTTCGTCATAGTCATTCTTGCTTCCATAGACATTTCCGAAAGAGTCGAGCCTACAAATTCCATCGCCCTGTAAAGCGCACCGTCTGTGCCGATTCGTGCAATGACAGCCAGAATAACGTCTTTGCTGTAAACTCCATGTCCAAGCGAGCCATTCAGTACAAACTTCATCGAAGCGGGGACTTTAAACCATAATTGTCCCGTAGCAATCACAGCCGCTGTATCAGTCGAGCCTATGCCTGTGCTGAATGCGGCGAATGCTCCGTAAGTGCATGTATGCGAATCGCCACCGACGATAACTTCACCCGGCCTGATATGTCCCTGCTCGGGAAGCAGCGCGTGACATACGCCTGCTCGTCCAAGCTTGTAGTAGTACTTGATTTTATGACGCTTCGCCCATTCGTCAAGACGCTTGTGCAGCTCGGCGCTTTTTATGTCCTTGGCAGGCTGAAAATGGTCAGGAGTTACGATAATTTTTTCCGGATCGAAAACTTTATCTATTCCTTTTTCAACCAGCATGGAAATTGCAGGCGGAGTCGTAACATCGTGACACATAACAACATCGATTTTAGCATCGACAAGGTCACCTGCTTTTACCGAGTCCTTACCTGATGCTTTAGCTAATATTTTTTCTGTAATTGTCATTCCCATGATAGTTCCTTTGTTTATAGTTCTATAATTCAACTTTCAGTTCGGGCTTTTCTCCTTTGTCGGAGACCATTCTGTTTATGGCATCGACGTAGGCCTTTGCGCTTGCTTCAATAATATCAGTTGAGATACCGCGGCCGATGTAAGTTCGACCTGCTTCGCTGATTCTCACAATCGCTTCACCAATAGCTTCCTTGCCTCCGGTGACGGCGCGAATTGAATAATTGTCCAGTTTCGGTGACAGGCCTGTCGCTTCGCGAATTGCTTCATAAGCGGCATCGACGGGACCGTCGCCGCAGGCAGCGGCCTGCTTCATCTCATCATTAATTTTCATTTTCACACTCGCAGTAGGAAGCGTGCCTGTGCCGCTCGCTACGTGCAAATACTCAAGCTGGTAAACGTGCTCCACGACATGGATTTCTTCGTTGATAATCGCGGCGATGTCTTCGTCGAAAACTTCCTTTTTCTTATCCGCGATTTCCAGGAATCTCTTGTATGCATGCTCGGTTTCCTGCTTGTTCAGCTTGAATCCAAGCTGCTTGCACCTATTGACAAATCCATGTCTTCCCGTATGTCTGCCCAGCACCATTCGCGAGCTTCCCAGACCAATGCTTTCCGGCGTCATAATTTCGTACGTCGTACGCTCCTTGAGTATTCCGTCTACGTGTATTCCAGACTCATGCGCAAAGGCATTCGCTCCGACAATAGCTTTGTTGGGCTGAATCACAAATCCTGTCAACTGAGAAACAAGCTGGCTTGTTCGATAGATTTCTTTGGTATTGATGTTCGTTGACAAGCCGCTTGCGCTCTGTGTCGCAAAAAAGTCCGGGCGCGTCTGTATTCCCATAACGATTTCTTCGAGAGCGGCGTTCCCTGCGCGCTCGCCCAACCCGTTGACGGCACATTCAATCTGCCTTGCGCCGTTTCGCACACCTGCCAGAGAATTCGCGACTGCCATTCCAAGGTCGTTATGACAGTGTGTACTTATGACACACTTGTTTATGCCGGGAACATCGGACTTGAGCTTCGCTATTATCCTGCCATATTCATAAGGCAAAACATAACCAACTGTGTCAGGTATATTGAGCGTCGTCGCTCCGGCTTCTATGACGGCCTGCAAAACTTCAATCAGGAACGACATTTCACTCCTGCACGCATCCTCCGGGGAAAACTCGATATCTTCCACGAAGTTGCCTGCAAATTTGACTGCATTGACAGCCATCTTCAGAACTTCATCACTGGTTTTCTTTAGCTTGTGCTTCATATGCACAGGTGAAGTGGCAATGAACGTATGTATGCGTTTCTTCTTTGCCTGGGCTACCGCCTTGCCGGCAGATTCTATATCGCCTTCATTGGCGCGTGCCAGCGCGGCTATCGTCGGTCCCTGTACCTGCTCTGCGACAAGTCTCGTCGCTTCGAACTGGGTCGGGCTGGAGACGGGAAATCCCGCTTCGATAATATCCACGCCCAGAATCGCCAATTGCTGTGCGATTTCCAGTTTTTCAGCTATCGACAGAGAAGCGCCGGGCGACTGCTCGCCGTCCCTGAGGGTCGTATCGAATATCAAAACTTTTTCTTCTGACATAATACTTTTTCTCCTGCTTGAAATCCCGGCTCTCCTGATTCGTCTCAAACAAGGGTAGCCGGGAAAAATCCCATTCGTGCTCTGAAAAGGCTAATTATGCCTCAAAGAGAACAGAATTGCTATAATTTTACGAAAAATGATAGGAAATAGTTTGTAAGT
>JARRRJ010000044.1:0-15075 GCA_037380865.1 Sedimentisphaerales bacterium | reverse complement strand
GTTTCGTGCCGACATAAACAACTTCTACGAGTAATAAACAAGGAGAATATCTGTTCTTTGAGCATTGTATGCCGTCAATAATATTTGCGGAGCGAATGGGTCTTCCTTTTCCGGCGAACCAGCGGCACTTCCTGAAATAAGAAGGAAGGATGGCACTCAACTGAGACATGTCACCAGGCGAGAGATTTTCCCATCTGTTATCAAGTTTTAGTTTAGGTATTTGTTCGGTTTCCGTAATTTCCGTGGCCTCCTTCTTGTGCAATGAGAACCAGTAAGCGCTGTGCGGCCCGAGCGACAGTGCATAAGGATGCTCTGTAATAGGAGGAAATCTATTGCCTCCGAAAACTTCTTCGGGAACACAGCCGGCGCATTCGGCGAGTGACAACATGGCAATCTGGCTGAAGCTCGAAAGGTTCGCAACGACAAGAATACACTCTTGCTCGAAAGGTTCGCAACGACAAGAATACACTCGTGTTTATAGTTCCGTATGAAGCTTAAGACGTGATTGTTGTTGGACGAGATAAATTCTATGGTTCCCCTTCCCAAAGCTTTGAACCTGTTGCGCATGCCTATCAGCCGTCTCATAAACCAGAGCAGGGAAGATTGATTGACTACCTGGCTCTCGACGTTAATCGCCGTATAATGATACTGAAAGTCGATGACTACGGGAAGATACAATTGCTGGGGATTCGCTCTCGAGAATCCCGCGTTCCTGTCGGGATTCCACTGCATGGGCGTTCGCACGCCGTCCCTGTCACCGAGGTAATAATTGTCACCCATACCAATTTCATCGCCGTAGTAGAGCACAGGCGTTCCCGGAAGCGAAAGTAAAAGAATATTGAGAAGCTCAATTTTTCTCCTGCTGTTTTCCAGCAAGGGAGCCAGCCTGCGCCGTATGCCCAGGTTAAGTCTTGCCTTAGGGTCCTGCGCAAAGGCGCGATACATGTAGTCGCGTTCCTCGTCAGTCACCATCTCGAGTGTCAGCTCATCGTGATTTCGCAAAAACATCATCCACTGACAGGTTTCGGGAACGTCCATGCTCTGTTCGATCATATTTATTATCGGAAAACGATCTTCCATCTGCACCGCCATAAAAAGTCTCGGCATGACGGGAAAATGAAAAGCCATGTGACACTCGTCGCCTTTGCCGAAGTATTCCGCCGCGTCCTCAGGCCACTGGTTCGCTTCAGCAAGCAGAACCCGGTCCTTATATTTGCCATCGATGTGAGCTCGCATTTCCTTGAGGAACTTGTGCGTCTCAGGCAGGTTCTCGCAATTCGTTCCTTCACGCTCGTAAAGGTAAGGTACTGCGTCGAGACGCATTCCGTCCACGCCCATGCTAAGCCAGAAATCGAGCACGCGAAGAATCTGCTTTCGCACCTGCGGATTGTCGAAGTTCAGGTCAGGCTGGTGACTGTAAAAGCGATGCCAGTAATAAGCCTGCGCTTTGTTGTCCCACGTCCAGTTCGACTGCTCGAAATCCTGGAAAATGACTCTCGCTTCTTTATACTTGTCGGGCGTGTCACTCCAAACGTAATAGTTGCGCCACGACGAGTCCGGCTTCGCAATGCGCGACTTTTGAAACCACTTGTGCTGATCTGAGGTATGATTGATGACAAGCTCTGTTATAACACGTATGCCGCGTTTGTGCGCTTCCCTTAGAAACTGTCTGAAGTCACTCAGGGTTCCGTATTCTTTGTTGACATTGTAGTAGTCCTGAATGTCGTAGCCATCGTCCTTCATAGGCGAGGGATAGAAAGGAAGAAGCCATATGGCAGTGATTCCAAGCTCCTGCAAATAACCCAGCTTCTGAATCAATCCCTGGAAGTCGCCTACACCGTCACCATTACTATCGTAAAAAGACTTCACATGAAGCTCGTAAATTATCGCGTCCTTGTACCAGAGCGAATCCGAAATTACTTTTGGTCTTTTTGGCAATCAGATCTCCTTTTGTCACATAAAATAATCGAAGTCCTGCTCTTTGCGCAAGTGCCTGTAAAGAATTAAAATATGTGCAGGCATTACTATCGGATCAAGCTCGATATAATTTGTTCTTCCCTGCCAGATATATTTATCATTGCTGAGCTGGTCGTGCAAAAGATAAGGCTGTGTCGGCTCGATACCCAGCTCTTCGAGGGGGAGTGTCACCCGGCCCGCCTGTTTGTGGAACGGATCGAGGTTCACCACCATAATTGTAACATTAGACAAATCCCCCGTCGCTTTTCCATAGGCAATCATCATATTATTGTCTATCTCATAGAACCTGATATTGTTGGTTTCCTGAAGCGACGGATTCTCCGTTCTGCTCCTGTTGACGCGCGCGACAACAGCCCTTATGTTATGCGCCTGACGTCGATTCCAGTGCTTAATTTCATATTTCTCGGAATCGAGATATTCCTCTTTGCCTTCGAGCGCTTCATTTACGCAAAGCTCGAACGCAGGCCCATAAATGCCATAGTTTGACGACATAGTAGCCGCCAGAACAAGCCTGATTATAAAGGCCGCTCGCGCATCATACTGAAGGTATTGCGGCAGTATATCGGGAGTGTTCGGCCATAAATTCGGACGCAGATACTGGGCGCAGTCGCTTTGTGTCAACTCTTTTACGTACGTTTCAAGCTCATACTTCGTGTTGCGCCATGTGAAATAAGTATAAGACTGGTCGAAACCAGCCTTTGCCAGGCGGCACATCAACTTTGGCCTGGTGAATGCTTCCGAAAGAAAAATTGTATCGGGATAATTCCGCTTGATTTCGCTTATCAGCCATTGCCAGAACACAAAAGGTTTCGTATGAGGATTGTCCACCCTGAAAATCCGCACACCCTGTTCTATCCAGAAATCGACTATACTTTTAAGCTCTTGCCACAATTCCTTCCATTGTTCCGTCTCGAAGTTAAAAGGCAGAATGTCCTCGTATTTCTTGGGCGGATTTTCAGCGTATTGAACTGTATTGTCAGGTCTCCATCGAAACCACTCGGGATGCTCCTTAACATAAGGATGGTCGGGCGAGCACTGAAACGCCAAATCTATCGCAATCTCGATATTGTGTTGTTTCGACGCTTCAATGAGTTTGCGAAAATCTTCCAGAGTTCCTAATTCTGGATGAATTGACTTGTGTCCTCCTTCTTCGGAACCAATGGCCCACGGACTTCCGGGGTCTTCAGGCTCGCAAACGTTCGAATTGTTCTTTCCTTTCCTGTTCGTTCCGCCTATCGGATGAATCGGTGACAAATAAAGGACATCGAACCCGAGCTTTTTTATGTCGGGAAGCAATTTTTCACAGTCTGCAAATGTCCCGTGCCTTCCCTCGGGTGCGGCTGACCTCGGAAACAATTCGTACCACGCACTGAAGATCGCTTTGGGACGATTTACAGTGACAGCCAGTTCCTTTACATAAACAACCGCAGACGATTTATCCTGGTACTTATCCATCAGGTTCGAGAGCTTCTCGCTCAACGCAATCTCTTTCGCTTCTTCAATTTCCGAAGCCTGTCTTAACTTCTCGCTCAACTGGGCAAGCTCCGATGCGTCTTCGCCTACTGCTCTGTCACTCGCCTGTTCAAGAAGCTCCGAGCCGACAATTAAATCGATGTCCACATTTTGTTCCGCTTCGATTTTCTTGCGCAGGTCCTCGCGCCACGTTGCGAAACGATCCAGCCAGGCTCTTGAAGTATAGAAATAATTCCTGAACTCCGTAATCTCAAAAGCACTTGTCCATTCGTCATTGAACCCACGACTCATCTTTTCAGACTTATAGGCCTTGTCATTTTCTGTCCTGTACAAGAGCTCAGCCTGAATCTTATCGTGGCTATCTGCGAAAATGTCAGCTGTAACAACGACTTTTTGACCAACAACTCTCTTTACGGGAAATTGTCCTGCATCAATTTGCGGCCCGACGTATTCTATTATAACGCGCTTGCGTCCATCTTGTTCGTCTGACAGAAAATCGTTCATAGGCTCTACCTTACGTTAAGAAAGTTCATTTTTTTATAGGTAATTTTCTTAATACAGTCAAGGAATTAACTCGTCTTTTGTTCTTCGTTTAAAGAGAATTTGTACTTGACTGTTGTCGAATTTTCTTTTATGTTGAGATAATCATTTTCGTCGCACTCTACTTGTGCGAACACGTTTAATTTTGCTATTTAGAAGCAGTTAAATTCTTTCCGGAAAGCAGAAATGGACAATACAGTTCAGGGAATACTCAAGAGTACGAACAATAATCAATTCGTGGTAAGAACCGCAGAGAAGTTTTTTCAGTCGGGCAAAAAGGAAATAATTGTTCACCCGAACCTGCTTGAGCAATATAAACTCACTGAAGGCGCCTCCGTCACAGGCCAAACAGAGCTCAAAAAAGGCAAACAGAGACTGATTGCCATCGACACTCTCGCAGGCTTGTCGCCGGAGGAATTTTATAAGCGTCCCAAATATGCGGATTTAACTGCGATAGACCCGCATGAAAGATTCGATTTGGGCGGCAGCGGCCAGGAAAGCATGCGCATCGTCGATCTTATTGCGCCGATAGGCAAAGGCACTCGTCAGCTAATTGTCTCACCTCCGAGAGCAGGAAAAACAGTTATGCTCGAGCAGATGGTTCATGCGATTAACCATTGCTCGCCCGAGAGCCGCGTAATTGTTTTGCTCGTGGACGAAAGACCCGAGGAAGTCACAAGTTTCCGCAGAGCGGCGGGAAAAGCTGAGATTATTGCAAGCACAAGCGACCACAGCGCTGATGAGCACGTGGAACTCTGTGAAATGATGCTCAGCCACGTACAGATAGAGCTGGAATGCGGCCGCGAGGTGGTCCTGTTAATTGACAGCCTGACGAGAATAGGAAGAGCGTTCAACAATATGACACGCAGGCGCAACGCACCGCGACATCATACGATGAGCGGCGGGCTCGAAGCCGGAATTCTCGAAATCCCGCGACGCCTTTTCGGACTGGCGCGAAACATCGAAAACGGAGGCTCCATAACTATCGTCGCAACTTGTCTTATAAACACAGGCTCTCGAATGGACCAGCTGATTTTCGAGGAGTTCAAAGGGACGGGAAACAGCGAAATAGTTCTCGACAGGTCCCTTGCTGAAGCGAGGGTCTTCCCAGCGATAGACATCCCTTCCAGCGGCACGCGAAAGGAAGCCAAGCTCTACAATGAAAACGAAAACAAGGGACTTACGACTCTCCGCCGCGTCTTGTCAAATTACCAGACAAGAGAAGCAATGAACGCACTATTCAAACTTCTCGAAAAATACCCGACAAACAAGGAATTCCTCGAAAGCATGTCCGCCGGGGCCTGATTAGAAAGAGTAGAATGGGCTTGAAGCCCATGTTGCCTATTATCCCGACTTTGTCTTTTATTCTTGCTCTATATTCTGAGTTCTTTTTCCAAACACGCCTTATCATTTCACATTAACGCCGCGGCTGCGCAGGTACTCTTTCAACTGCGGTATGTCAATCATGTGAAAATGGAAAACCGAAGCAGCAAGAAGAATAGTCGCTCCAGCTTGAACTGCATCGTAAAAATGCTCCATTTTCCCTGCTCCGCCTGAAGCTACTATTTGCGCCGAGCATGCGTCAGCCATTGCCTTTATAACGGGAAGGTCATATCCTGTTTGAGCGCCGTCACCTGCTTTGCTGGTGGGAAGGATTACAGGCACCCCGAAGGCGTCGACCTTCTTAGCCCATTCGATGGCATCGGAGCCTGTAGCGGTTCTGCCGCCGTCAATATAAACTTCATAACCTGAGGGCAGTGACTTATTAACGTCCACATCGATAGCTACAGTGACTTTTTCCGGTCCGAACTCTTTGACCATTTCTGCTATAATCTCAGGCTTTCTAAAAGCGGCACTGCTCGTAGAGATTTTATCCGCTCCGGCGTCCAGCACAGCCGCGGCGGAAGCTACATCACTTATACCTCCTCCGACTGTAAAAGGAACAGTCGCTGCCTGCGAGACTTTCCGCACGACTTCAAGCATTGTCGGGCGATTTTCTATTGTAGCGGTTATGTCAAGAAGCGCAAGCTCATCCGCTCCGGCTTTACAATAAGCGACGGCGCACTCGACAGGATCCCCGGCATCCTTAATATCCACGAAATGCACACCCTTTACCACACGCCCGTTCTGCATATCCAGACAAGGCATAATACTGATTTCTCTATCCATTTTAGTTCTCTCCTGTGAATTTATCGAGTCACTCCCGTATAAGCGGGAATCTAAACGTTAAACAAGAAGCGATTATAGCCGTATAAATCAGCATTGCAAGTTCCTTTACCAGACACACATCTCCCGGAGCACGGGAACTACGAAAAAGAAGGAGCAGTCTCAAATGAGACTATTCTCCACAACAAAAGATCAGACAAGTCTGACTTAGGCAAACGTCCATATTAAGAGCATGCAAGTTAAATAAAAAAGCCCGGTTTATAGCCGGGCTTGTTTTCATTCTTAAGAATCAACTTGAAGTTATGTTTTTCAGGATTTGCCGTCCAGCTCTCCATCTATTTCAGCCTGGACCGCAGGTTCAGTTACAGGGACCGGCTTTAGCGATGTTGCTAAAAGGCCAGCTATGAGCCCATATAGCCACCCAGAATCGGACCGACGATACCACCAACGCCATAGGCCATAAATACCCATGGATAGTTTTCGCCGACATTCTTATTGCCAAAGAGGTCAGCAGTAGCGGCGGGGAACAAGGCGAAGTTGCCACCGAAGTTGAAGCCTATGATGGCGGCGCCTATATACAATCCCCATTCATTGCCACCGATGAAGAAGAAGATGATCATCATAACGCCCTGGATGAGGTTCATTAAAATGATGGAGTTTTTCCTGCCCAGGAGGTCGGACATCGCTCCCCATATAATTCTGCCAAGACCATTGAGAAGAGCATAAAACAATCCCATTGCTGTACCAGTTATGATTATGGCATTTTCGCTTTCAATACCGGCTTTCACAAGCGCAGAATTGCCGAAAAGCGCGATGATCCCAATAACCATCAAACCTGCACCGGCGCCGAAAGTAAAGTTAATAAAAAGTACCCAGAACTGGTATGTTTTTGATATTTGCGAAGGAGTCAGGTTTACTCCACCTTCACTTCCCTTTCCTTTCGCAGGCGGAGTCCACCCGGCGGGCAGCCAGCCTTCCGGGGGATTAATCATGACAATCGAACCGATACCCACAAGGACTGCGAATAAAATGCCGTAGAGTTTGAATACTGCGCTGACATCCCATCCTGCACCGTAAAGACCTGTCCAGCCGGGACTAAGATCAACAGGACCGAATTTAAAACCCTGCGTAAGCTTGACCCAGATAAGGGCACCGAATCCGAAACCAGCAACGGCGAGGCCCATAATGAGACCCTTTTTATCAGGGAACCATTTTGCAAGTGCAGCAATCGGGCAAACATAGGCAAGTCCAATGCCCGCACCGCCAAGCAGACCTATGCCTATTAGAACTCCCCAGAAATTTGTCCCCATAAATCCCGCGAGCAGGTAACCTGCTCCGAGCACTATACCGCCTGTAAGAGCAACAATCCTCGGTCCCGATTTCTTCTGCCATTTTCCCGCTATAAGAGCCATTACAATAGCGAACGAAACAAGACCTAACGAAAACGGCCATTGTGTTCTTTCTGTAGGAAAATTATATGGTGCTGCTTTAAGTTTTGTTGTAAACGCCGACCATGCATAAATGGCACCGAGACATAACTGAATGAGGATCCCGCCAATCACCACCAGCCACCGATTCATGACTTTTTGCTCAGCCATTATTAATCCTTTCATGAAAAAGAGACCGGATGTGTTTGTATACACATCCGGCTCCCCATTTTTTATTGTTAACAAATAATTTTATAAACCGCGGCCTTTTACGAGCTCTTCCACTACATGCGGGTCTGCGAGCGTTGTAATATCGCCCAAATTGCTTGTATCTTTCTCAGCAATCTTGCGGAGAATTCTACGCATGATTTTGCCCGAGCGTGTTTTTGGAAGCGCCGGAGCAAACTGAATCGCTTCAGGAGCGGCAATCGGGCCAATCTCCTTGCGAACGTGCATGATAAGCTCTTTCTTGAGGTCTTCGCTCTCTTCGACGCCTCCCACGAGAGTTACAAAGGCATAGAGACCCTGGCCTTTAATCTCGTGAGGAATCGGCGTAACAGCGGCTTCTGCGACTTTGTCGTGACTTACCAGTGCGCTTTCGACTTCGGCTGTCCCGATTCTGTGACCAGAGACATTGACGACGTCGTCGATTCGACCCATCAGCCAGTAATCACCGTCCTGGTCGATGCGGCAGCCGTCACCGGCAAAGTAGATATCGTCATACATCGTAAAGTATGTATCAATGAATCTGTCGTGATCACCCCACATTGTTCTCATCATTCCCGGCCACGGCTTGCGAATGCAGAGCTTGCCTCCTTCGTTCGGGTCGCATTGAGTGCCGTCGTCACGGAGCACAACCGGATCAACACCGAAGAAAGGCCTGCTTGCGCTGCCGGGCTTTAACGTATGTGCGCCGGGTAAAGGCGTAATCATAAAGCCGCCTGTTTCCGTTTGCCACCATGTATCGACAATCGGGCATCTGTTACGACCAATCTTCTCATAATACCACATCCATGCTTCCGGATTAATCGGCTCGCCTACTGTTCCCAGTATTCTCATGGAATCCAGTTTGTATTTTGCAGGCCATTCATCACCGAGACGCATGAGCGCTCTTATTGCGGTCGGTGCGGTATAGAATACGGTAACGCCGAATTTGTCGCATATCTGCCAGAAGCGTCCCGCATCGGGATAAGTGGGAACGCCTTCGAACATTAGCGAAGTAGAACCGTTGGCAAGAGGGCCGTAAACAATGTAACTATGTCCCGTTACCCAGCCGATGTCGGCGGTACACCAGTAAATATCGTCATCATGAATGTTGAAAACGATTTTGTGAGTGAGTGTAGTGTGCATAAGGTAGCCCGCGGTAGTATGCACAACACCCTTTGGCTTGCCTGTGGAGCCTGACGTATAAAGAATGAAGAGCGGGTCTTCTGCGTTTATGCGTTCTGCTTCACATTCCTCTGATGCGTTTGCCATTTCATCATGATACCAGACATCTCTGCCGTCCTTCATATCGCACGGCTCACTATTGACTCTGACAACGACGACGTTTTCGATGGTCGGAGTTTTTTCCAGTGCGACATCAGCGATATCTTTGAGCCTGATGTGCTTGCCCGCTCGAAGCGATACGTTCGAGGTGATAAGCATTTTACAGTCAGAGTCATTGATTCGGTCCATGATTGCATCCGAACTGAATCCGCCAAATATTACGGAGTGAATCGCGCCGATACGCGCACATGAAAGCATCACAATAGCGAGTTCGGGAACCATGGGCATATAAATGGCCACCCGGACGCCTTTTTTGATACCTTTGGATTTTAGAACATTAGCGAACTTGCACACTTCTTTGTGAAGTTCCTCGTACGTGAATTTCTTTACTGCGTCTTCCGCTTCGCCTTGCCAGATAAGAGCAGTTTTTTGGGCAATCGGGGTGCCCAGGTGACGATCAAGACAATTGTACGATATATTCATTTCGCCGTCTGCGAACCATGTGTGCTCAATCTTGCGGTTTTTCGTATCCCAGGTGTATTCGAGCGATTTTGTCGGCTCTTTGTACCAGTGGAGGGTTTTTGCCTGCTCCAGCCAGAATTTATCCGGCTCATTGATGGATGCATCCCACATTTGCTGGTACTGCTCCATGCTGTTCACATAAGCATTAGCCTTGATATTCTCCGGCGGGGGAAAGGTACGACTTTCACTCATAAGAGAATCAATGCCCTTTTTCTGTTCCATGACATACTCCTTATAGATTTATTAACACAATTTCATTTAGACATTTTTGTACCTTTTTTCCAGTTCCAAGTGCGAATTCACAACACTATTCTCGGATTGAAGGCTCAAAAATAAAGACAAACCCCATCTTCCATAAACGCGATGGAATCGCATTTATACACCCATGGTCATACAATGTCAAATGAAAAAAGATTCTTTAGAATTTGTACTTTAACGCAGCTTCTACTCTTACACTTTCGGCGTCTCCGGGACCCTTATATTCCGTACGCCAGTGAGAAAGCTCGAGACCTATGTCAGTCTGGGCATTAAGGGCATAAATGATATTTCCAAAAATTGTGCGGTTTTCACTTCTGGTTGGCACTGCTGATGTACTTGTATTGAGACCTCCCTCATGCACGTCTTCCATAGAATAGCCGAGATTAAGCTGCGTCTTGGCCGAAGCGTCATAGGTAGCTTCAACCCATCCACCTGAGCTGCCAATGGCTGTAAGAGCATGTGTTCCAGTCAAAGTTACACCCTGTCCTATGCCGCCATAGTAAGCATCAAGGTCTTTTCCTGTAAAAATTTCTCCTCTAACAAGCAGCTTATCATTGATTGGCTGAGTAAGGTCCATATTTATCGACCATGTATCGAAATCTTTACTGTCGCCGGCAGCATTATAATCATACTCTTCCTGTCCTTTGTGACCGGATACACCTATTGTGGTAACCTGCCGCTCATAGATAGGAAGACTTACGCTGACTCTGCCTTCCAATGTCGGAAATCCGGCGTCCGCACCCGAATCTCCTCCAGTGACGCTTTCTCTACCAATTGTTCTCGCTACGGCGCCTTCGAGTTTCAAATCCACATCACTTGCCAGACTATAGTCTTTGGTAAGTCTGAATTGAGGACGCCTGTAACCGATATTACCTACGAACCAGCAGACTGTATAATTTATTGTTGTCGGATTCAGCGGGCTCATTACATCTGAAGTTTGTCCGGCAAGAATACTGAATCTTTCCTGGGGCCAATCAAGTGTTACGTAGGCGTGACGCATCATCAATCGCGGCTGGTTCTCTTTGATTCCTTCACCCGGACCGAAAAAGTCCACTTCAACCCGACCGCTTGCTGTCATGTCGCCGCTGCTCGGACCTTTAAGAAGCATTCCAAGCCTGGTTTCTCTCACGGTCATGTCGAACTGATTATCGTTATCGTTCTGGCTTTCGTTCTGTACCCATAGAGCATAATCGCCGGGATATATCCTCGAACTATCGTAAGATGCATCCAGTTTCAAAAAACCATAAAGCTGGATGTCAAGATTTGACCAGACAGGCATGTGCAATGATGTACCCGTCACAGACCCCTGCTCTCCAGCGCTTTGTCTGAGGGCCTGAACTTCCCTGTCGAGCTGATCAAGTCTCTGTCTCAGCATGGTATTCTGCATCGCCATATCGCCCGTCTCCGCGGCCTGCAAAAATCCTGCCATAGCTCCTATCAATGCTATAACGACCAAGTAAATTTTGTTCTTCATAACAAGCTCCTTTTTCTGACAATAACTACTACTATTTGGCACGACGTGCCACGGATAAAACAACACATTTTACCTTTTTCTCGAATATAAATTATGCAAATCTTTTTCATGCCGTCTCTTAGCAGAATTGCATAATATAATCATGTAAAAATACATCGTCAAGCAAGTGTATAATTAAGAAATAAATAAGGCTCGAGCATTTTCCTGCTCATTCCTTTTATGAGAAGCAACAGGCCCTATAATATCTGCTTTGTCAGGATAGCCAGGCGGATTTCCAGGATTTTTGCATCCTGCTTTGGTAATATGGGTTAATTGTTCGATTTACAAAAAAATAATGAAATTTCAGCGAATTTGAGTGTCGAAATGAGCTTTTGCGGCTTCAAGTGTATTATAAAGAAGCATTGTTCGTGTCATCGGGCCGACGCCTCCGGGGACGGGTGTGATAAGCGAAGCCTTTTCTTTTACCGCGTCGAAATCGACATCTCCGACAAGACGATAGCCTCTTTTTTTCGATTTGTCCTCGACGCGATTGACTCCGACATCGATAACTACGACTCCCTCTGTCACCATGTCAGATGTCACTGTGTTTGTCCTTCCGACTGCCGCTACTATTATGTCGGCGCGCTTCGTATGCGAAGCGAGTTCCTTTGTGCGCGTGTGACATACAGTCACAGTAGCATTCGCGTTGGGCTTTTTCTGGATGAGCATATTGGCCAAAGGCTTGCCTACAAGATTGCTTCTTCCGATTATTACGACGTTCGAGCCTTCGATAGTCACGTTACTTCTGATTAAAAGCTGAACAATGCCATGCGGCGTGCACGGCAGAAACGCTTTCTCGCCTATCATCATGCGACCCGTGTTTATAGGATGAAAGCCGTCCGCGTCTTTATCAGGATTGATTGCAAGCAGAACTTCGGATTCGTTGAGATGCTTCGGCAAAGGAAGCTGGACGAGTATGCCGTGAATTTTCGGGTCCTTGTTTTTTTCTTCGATGAGAGCGATAAGCTCCTCCTGGGTAGTATCAGCCGGCAAACGATTATCGTCAGAATAAATTCCAACTTCCGCACAATCACGCTCCTTCGAAGTAACATAGGATTGTGAAGCAGGATCGTCTCCGACAAGAATGACAGCAAGTCCCGGAACAACACCTTTTTCCCTGAGGGTTGCGACTTCTTCCCTGAATTCCTTCCTCATATCAGCGGCTATCTGTTTACCATCGATAATCTTCGCTGCCATTTTATACCTCACAATTTCATGTTTTTCATTTTATATCTTTGATAATCAGGAATAACAGGGTGGGATTCTACTCCACCATTCCCATCTAAAACAGTCCCTGTACTTTTCCAGTATCGACATCTACATCGATGCGTCGGAAAGCAGGATTTGATGCGGTGCCGGGCATTAACTTAATCGCTCCGGCGACTGGGACGATAAAACCTGCTCCTTTATATAGAAGAATATCACTTATGGGAAGCTCCCAGCCTTTCGGTCTTCCCTTGAGGTCGGGATCGTGCGAGAGACTCAGGTGTGTTTTGACCATGCAAGTTCCGAAAGAGCGTGTTGTCGGATCGGATTCAAGCGATGCTATCTTGTTCAATGCTTTTTCGGTATAAGTAACGCCGGCCGCTCCATAAACATCTTTCGCTATCAGCTCGATGCGTTTTCGCAAAGGCATATCCAAGTCGTAAAGAAAATGAAAATTACTCTTTTCCTCACAAGCCTGAATTACCATTTCAGCCAGTTCGCGAGCTCCGTCGCCGCCCTTAAGCCAGTGCTCAGAAACTGTTGCAAGTGCGCCGTTCTGCTCTGCAATTTTGCATACAAGCTCGTCTTCCGCTTTTGTGTCGGTGTGAAAATGATTGATGCAGACCACAGGCTGGACGCCGCTTTTCTTTACTGTTTCTATATGCGCGATGAGATTTTCGCAGCCTTTTTCGAGCAGACCGAGATTTTCTGTAGTATATTCTTCACTCAGAGGCAGGCCGGGCTTCACGACGGGACCGCCGCCGTGCATTTTCAACGCGCGAATTGTTGCGACAATAACGACCGCATCGGGAACCAGGCCCGAAAGCCTGCATTTCAAATTCCAGAATTTCTCGAAACCTATGTCGGCGCCGAAGCCGCTTTCTGTTACATGGTACTCGCTCAGTTTCGTTCCCAGCAAATCCGCCAGGATCGAGCTTTGACCTATCGCGATATTGGCGAATGGTCCCGCATGAACCAGCACAGGCTGACCTTCGATGGTCTGGAGCAGGTTCGGATGGATTACATCCACGAGCCATGCCGTCATTGCGCCGTCCACCTCCAGGTCCGCCGTAGTAACTTCTCTGCCTTTTTTATCATATGCCACGACGATTCTGGCTACACGTTCGCGCAGGTCTTTCAAATCTTTAGCGATAGACAATATTGCCATAAGCTCGCTTGAGACAGTAATTTGAAAGCCCGAGTCCATCTCGAAGCCGTCCATTTTCCCGCCCATGCCTATCCTTATATTACGCAATGCCTGTGCGCAAAAATCCATCGCCCATTTCATCTGAATTCTGTCAGGGTCGATGTCAATTCTCTTGAGGTTGCTCTTTGCAAGCCTTGCGTCGTCATAATTCCGCTCGTGCTGCATACGTGCCGTCAAAGCGACCATCGCGAGATTGTGCGCGTTCGTGATAAAATCTATATCGCCCGTCAGGCGGATTGAAAGTGGCGTAAGAGGGATGCATTGAGCAAGTCCTCCCCCTGCGCCGGTACCTTTGATATTGAAAGTCGGGCCGCTGCTGGGCTGGCGAATCGCGCCGGTTACTCTCTTATTCAATTTGCCCAGTCCCTCGACAAGGCCCATCGTCGTTGTAGTTTTGCCTTCGCCTAAAGGTGTAGGCGTAATCGCGGTAACATCTATATACTTTCCGACAGGCGCATCTGCAAGGCGCGTCAGAACGCTCTGGTTGTCAATTTTCGCCAGGTTCCTGCCCATCGGTATCAATTCACCGTCCTGAAGAGACAGTTCGTCACCCAGTTGCTGGACTGTCTTCATGTGCTCTTCAGCCGCTTCCGCTATTTGCCAGTCTTTCAGTTGTCTCGGGTCAAGATTCATACAATATTCTCTATCCCATCGTCAGAAAAAAGTCAGTAAATGAGTAAAGCAGGGTCCCAGCCCACCATTTCCATCTGATGCTCTGATTTCCTGATTCAATCGTCAGAAAAAGACGCATTCTTACATAAAATAGTTGAAAATGCAAGTTTCTCTCTGTAAATTACACGCAGAAGACGAGTTTTTTGAAATTTTTAAAGCCGGAAAGAGTCTTATTATATAGTCTGACGTCTGACAAAGTGAAATCAGCTTTATTGCAGGTGAGGATAAAAATGACGCCCATCAAGCGTGTCCTTCTCGTATCAGCCGCGATGCTATTCCTGACAAATTGCGCACTTCCCAGTTCAAACGCGGCTGTAAGGCTCGCTTTAATCGCAGACAAAACGTCAGAATTAAATAAGTCACTATTGATATCGCTGCTTGAAGTCGAATTATCTCAAAAAGAAGGTATCCAGCTTCTCGAAAGAGCGGCTATCGACGAAATCCTTAGTGAGCAAAAATTGAGTGCGGCCGGACTTCTCGACCGCGACACAGCCATAAAGCTTGGGAAACTGTTGCGTGCCGATGCTTTTTTGATTCTTTCGCTGGAAAACCGGGCTCAGGATGCGAACGATTTAATCCGCGTGCGGTTTGCTGAGACGGCACACGGATTGCGGCTGCTGGATTAT